>JAFOYD010000171.1 GCA_017391545.1 Lachnospiraceae bacterium | reverse complement strand
CTCCTCTGAAAAATACAGGTATGTCACACCTGGAATCGCTTCGCGTGTCGTCTGCATATAAGGTGCTCCAAGCTCTGCTGCCACCGCTGCCCCGATTGCTGTCGCAGTCTCCGCAAAGCCGATGAGCAGAAGCCGTTCCCCTGCATAACTTTCTTTTAACTGTGTCGCCAGTTCTTTGAATATGGTAAGTGCCTCGTGGGGCTTCACCGGAATATGCTTTCCCTGCAGCCTGTTGACCACGAGATACGATCTCTTGTTGTTGTTCTCCCGCTTTGCGATTCTGACTAAATCCTCTTCCTGATACATTGATTCTACTCCATTTCTGATCCGTGTTTTCATGCTCCTGCCTTACCCACAGACCTATTTTCTGATTTCCTTCATCCAGTGTGTTGGTGTCATGCCATATACTTTTTTGCAAGTCTCGATATATGCCTTCACACTGGAAAAGCCATTATTGAGCGCTGCTTCTGTAACCGTCGCATCTCCACTGAGCAGCTCATTGTTGGCATGCTCCAGTCTGATGCGATTGATGTATTGCAAAATTCCCATATCCGTCGTGCTCTTAAAATGCTTTGACAAATACTGTGCTGACAGTCCGACTTCCTTTGCCAAAATGTCCAGAGAAAGATTCTCCATATAGTGGCGGTTGATGTATGCCATTACCTGTTTTGCATATGTCGTATCAGCAGTCATCTGACTCGCACTATGCAATTCCTTTGTCCGGCACTGCGTCAACAGAATATAATAAATTTCCAGAATGATTTGTGTCTTTTTGATACTGGAAAAATTGTTTTCTTCGACTGCCAGAAGCCTGTCGAACTGCTCCATCAGAAGCTCCTGCGTCTCCTTTTTGTCAATTGCAAAAGAACAGGCATCCTTATCCTCACAGTAATTCATCAGGTGCTCATAGGACAGCTGTACCACAAGATATTGATAAATCTTCTGACTGTCAGGAACCGACGTCACATGGATGTCCCTGGAATTACAAAAAAATAATTCTCCGCTTTTGATTGTCTGCTTTCTTCCGTTTGTGACGGTATTCATCTCGCCATCAATCATGTAGACAAATTCAAGTTCCTTATGCCAATGCGGGCTTGTATTGCACCGCCATCCGGGCTTGTCCTGCATCAGTATCCTCGCCGGAACATTAGGATCATATTTTACAATTTCATAAACATACTTCAATATCCGTTTCCCCTTATGTATTTCTTACGCAGTTAAATACGCAAGTTTTAGCTGCCTAAATAATAACGATTAACATATAAACTAAATTATATCCGCCAACCATTCCTTTTGCAAGGATGATTGGCGGATATATTCATATACTATATATTATTTAACTGTATAGCCTTCCACACCGGACTCTACATAGACATCAAGTGTTTCGGTTGTCACGTTTCTTAAATCAATGTACTGGTCACCATCAAAATCCTTTGTCCACTCCTGTGTTCTGATGATAAATCCCAGTTGTTCTACATCCACGTCGGCCTTATATTCCAGATAGACTCCATTATCGTCTTTTCCTGTAAATGCATTATCTGTGCCGTCGCCGGTTCCCCACATCCATACAGACCAGTCTGTATACTTTCCATCAGGTCTGTGATAATGCAGCTTTACGGTTACAGGCTTCTCGCGTGTAACTGCCTGTTCCTCCTCTGCCACTTCTTCGATTTCTTCCTCCAGTACGATCGGCTCATTGTTCAGGATTCTCTGCACATTGGCTACGGTACTGTTGAGCTTCGCAATACCCTTTGACAATTCGTCATATGCGCTGGAACGCTGCTCGTCTGTCATCGCATCAATATCTGCATCCTTATACTGATAATATGTCTTTTTCAACTGCTGATACTGATTGTAAGAGCTGTATTCATAATAAACGCCCAATACCGTTCTGGTATTTGCAATGATTGAACGGACATTTCCTGCAGTTACCTCCAGGGTCGTCTTGCCGACTACGTCTTCTGCCTCTCCTGACTTCGATGTATTGCCATCTATGATATAGCTGTAAGCCGGATAAATTTTCTGGTCACACAGATTTGCTCCGTTAAACAGAATTGCCTTTTCAAAAGTCTGAACCAGATAGCCCTGTGACATGTTTTCATTGAATGTATAGTCGATCTCACCATCTGTCACATGTGTTGGATTTGCAACACTGCTGTTATGGATCATGTTGCAGGCATTTCCATCATTATTCGTGTAGTTATATCCAAGCTCAAATGTTTCATGTGAGTGTCCTGAAATCCACACGATATCCTTATATGTTTCCAGAATCTCCTTGAACCTGACTGCTGACTCCAAGGTCGTGTCGATGGAACCGCCATAGTATGGTGTCTCCAGATCATCACCCGGTCCATAGCCACTCATCAGTGCATGCTGGATCAGAAAAATATTCTTGCCCTTACCATAATTTTCCTTAATCAGGGATTCTACCCAGTCTAACTGCTCATTTGAAAACTCATCATATTTTGCCGGGCGATACCCCGTCTCAAGTGCCATTACGATAAACAAGTCGCCTGTCTTAGGCTCTGTAAAGGAATAATATGGCTTCTGGTCGGCAACTGTCTGGATATCACTGTTGAGTCCTGTTCCGATCATGAATGCCTGCATTTCCTCCGGCACAACACCATCCTGTCTCAGCTCATGATTTCCATTCGACTCATAAATCGGATTTACATAGTCTGACTGGGAAAGGATATAATGAAATGCCTTCCATTCTTTATCGAGCGTATCAAAGTTCGCGTTCGTTACCTGATCGCCTGATGAAACGATAAAATCAACATTATTTTTTGTCGCATAGTCCAATGCATCTGCCCAGTGCTTCTCGGAATATTCCCACCAGTATGCAGGCGCCTCGCCCCAGTGCTCCTCATCGATATGAATGTCAGAATAAGAGTTAAATGTATAGACAGCATCCGTTGATTTATATCCAAGCTGCTTTTCCTGTGGAATATCATACACTGCCACTGCGCCTTCCACTGTCAGTGCATCTGAACCTTCCGTTACAGCAATAATTTTTGTCGCATCTGCCGGAATTGCTGTATGGTATGCAAACGAAAAGCTTTCAGAAGCATTTTCGGAAGCCAGCTCCATCTGTGCAATCTCATAGTATCCTTCCAATGCACCGTTGTCATCACTCCAATACAGGCTGTAGTTTCCTTTTTCCGGTGCTGTAAACGTAACCGTTCCCTCTGCGTATCCTGCCTTTTCTGCATCCTTTCCGGCAAACTCATATGCAATTGCTGCCACTGCGGTACTGGTCTGCTCCTTTTCTATCGTCTGCTCCTGCTCTGCCTGACTTGCAGGCTCTGTCGAGCTGGCACTACCGCCGCCGTTTCCTCCGCACCCCGTCAGGGCAACGCCACATACACACATCATTGCAACTGTTTTTGAAAATTTCCTTCTCATATACATCTCCCTTTTCACCATTATTTTTGCGGTTGCAAAATACTGTTTTATGGTAACATTTGCGGTTGTATATGTATATTCGATTTTCGTCATAATATGGCGTTTTTTTAATGTGTTTTTCCCGATTCCTTTTTGTTCAGAACCGATGCCCTCTGGATTGCATCCATGCCGTATTTCTCGCGGATGCTGTCGATTGCCTTGTCGAGTTTTTCCAGTTTCTCATAATCTGTATTGTCAAACAATGAAAGCTGTCTGCCCGTTTCCTGCTTCGTTGCCTTGCTTGTTGATACGCCCAAAAGTCTGATCGGATTGCCATCCCAAAGTTCATCAAACAGTTTGCACGCCACATCATAAATCTCATTTGTGATGTTGGTCGCCGCCTTTAATGCCATCTGATGGGAGTTTTCCGAAAAGTCATTGTAGCGCACAGTGACGGACACCACCTCAATTCGGGCATGGTCTCTCCGAAGCCTGATACCGACCGTTTCCGTAAGCGATAACAGCACCGACTTTGCCGTCTGTGCATCGGTCACATCAAACGACAGCGTGGTAGAATTGCCATAGCCTTTGTTGTCCACCGGCTCCGCCTCCAGCTTAGCGGCATCCCTGCCATTTGCAAAATTCCAGATGACCTCCCCGTGTTTTTTGAGCACCGTTTTTAATAGATTGACATCAGCCTTTGCCAGCTCGCCGATTGTCCTGATGCCAAGTGACTGGAGCTTCTTTTCCGATGCCTTTCCCACAAAAAACAAGTCACGTACCGGCAGAGGCCACATTTTCTTTTCAATCTCATCCGGAAATAACGTATGTACAAGGTTTGGCTTTCTAAAATCGCTCGCCATCTTTGCCAACAGCTTGTTGCTTGATATTCCAACATTCACAGTAAATCCAAGTGTGTGGTAAATCTCGTCCTTGATCCGAGTGGCGGCTTCCACAGGCATACCAAAAAGGCGTTCCGTACCTGTCATGTCCATGAACGCCTCATCAATACTGTATTGCTCCACCTTGTCTGAATATTTCCTTAGAATTTCCAAAAATGCCTCTGAGCTTTTCTGATACACCTCAAAATTAGGCGGTACCAGTACCAGCCCCGGACATTTGCGCAGCGCATCCACCACCGGCTCTCCTGTGCGGATATCGTACTTTTTGGCTGGAACGGACTTTGCGAGGATAATGCCATGACGCTTGGAAATATCACCGCCGACCGCAGATGGAATGTCCCGCAGATCCGTCTCCTCGCCAAGCTGTTGTTTTCTGTATACAGCCTCCCATGAAAGGAACGCGCTGTTCACATCAATATGAAAGATAATCGTTTCACCCATTATGCGATCCCCAGAGCGCCCTTGGCAAGCTGATCCGCCAACTCATTATAGGTGTCTCCCGAATGTCCCCTGACCTTCGCGAACTGAATGTGAACCTTTGCGCTCGCCTTCCTGTAAAATTCCGCATATGCTATCG
>JAFOYD010000170.1 GCA_017391545.1 Lachnospiraceae bacterium | reverse complement strand
TTTTCTGGCCTCTTCAAGCTTGCCAGGACCATCAATACCATTAAAGATCGGTTCTGATTTCTCGATCATCTTGTAGAAGAATTCTCTGTCACGCTGCTGTGCCTTGCTGCCTGCCTCATATGCCAGATCCTTCTCAAGCTGCTCGATGTAGGAACGCATCTCTGACGGATATGGAACATTCTCAAACTTGGCATTACAGTACAGCTCAATGACATCCCTCAGGAACAGGATCAGCGACTGTGCATCGATCAGCATATGGTCACCAAGCAGATACACACCCTGATTTCCATCCGGTGTCTTGATCATGACAACTTTGTTCATCGGAGAATCCTCACGAGGAAATGGAACTGCTGTCCAGCTTCTCATGATGTCTTCTGCCTCTTTCATTGTCTTGCCTGTGAAGTCAACGTACTCGATCTCGCGTTCCTCTTTTTCTACCACATACTGATACCACTGCTCTTCTTTTTTGTCGTATGCAAAGCGCGTACGCATGGATTCACAGCGGTCATAGGCCTTGTAAATCGCTCTTCTTAACTCCTCAATGTCAAGCTCATACTCGATCGTAAGGCTTGTACCAATGTTGAGTACCTCTTTTTTAGGACAGTATTGGCTATAAAATACATGAAATTTCTGTGCCTTTGTCAACGGATATGTCTTGTAACCATTCCTTGTCTTCATCAATGTTCCTCCCTAATTTGATATGATTAAAGTATGTTGAGTCCGGTATAAAACTCTGAAAGTGCCTGCTCATATTTCTCCGGCTCCTTGAAGTAGCTCTCTGCATGCGCAGCACCCTCAATGATCAGTTTCTTCTTTGGCGATGCACATTCCTCATAAATCGCATGGCACATCCAGCATGGTACAAACGTATCACCTGAACCATGAATGAATAAGATTGGAACCTTTGCCTTTCTGACCTCCCGTTTCGCATTGCACTCGTCCATGCCATAACCTGCAAGTTTTTTGTTCACAATGTTTGCAAGTGGTATGACCGGAAATGCCGGCAGATGGTACATGGAATTGAGCACGTGGGTAAAGACTTCCTTGGGTGAAGTAAAGCCGCAGTCAGAAACAATACCCTTCACCTGTGGCGGAAGCTCCAGACCGCTTGCCATCAGTACGGTGGCACCACCCATCGATGTACCGTGAAGAATAATCTCCACATCCTCACCGAACTGGTTGATTGCCCACTTGATCCAGCCAAGTGCGTCCTTCCTGTCCAGACAGCCAAAACCAATATATGTTCCCTCACTCTCACCATGAGAACGCGCATCCGGAAGAAGCATTGCAAAGCCTTTCTTAAAATAATAATCAGAAAGTGCTACATAATCGCTCATTCCCTGACTGGTATATCCATGGAAGCAGATTGCGATTTTTTTCTTTTCGCCTTCCTTTACATACTGTGGCAAAGCCGGAAAGTATGTCGCATGAAGCTTTAATCCGTCAAACGCTGTCTGATACTCATCCTCATGTGGCTGCTCCAACATGAACTTTTTACGTTTTTCAATGAATGGCATGTACTTAGACCAGTCCGTACCCGACATTTTCATGGTACGCTCTCTGTCTAAATCATTACGCTTCATGGCAAAGTTATAAAAATAAGCCGTTTCGCCAATGCCTGCTGCTGCAAGCACACCGGTACAGACTGCTGCTTTCTTTAAAAATCCCATCTGCTTGTCCTCCTGTTTTTATTTTGTTGTTTTTGTACTTTTTACAGCTGTTTCCTTCTTGATTTCCTTTGCAGCTGCTGTTGTCTCTTTCTTGCTTTCCTTCTCTACTGCTGTTGTCTCTTTCTTTACTTCCTTCTCTGCTGCCTTTGCCTGTTTCTTCTTCATCTCGATGATTTCTTTCAGGCGAAGTGCCTTATCTATATTTCCTTCGACACGAAGCTTCTGTGTGGTAAATGCCCATACCGGATCCATCTCACCGTCTGCGATTTTTAACAGTACATCCGGTGTAGAAACAAACATGGCATCCCTGTCAAAATAATCATATGGTTCAACCTTAAGCACGCCGTCCTTAACCTCTACATAGAAAGAACCGCCTGCTTCCTCATCCTCGATATTGAACTGGTATGCCAGATGCTCGTGAATGTCACTTACATCTGTTCCCATAAACTTTCCTTTGATCTCACTAAATAATTCTGCATATGTCATAATAATCTCCTCCATCTTTTTGTTTTCGACCAGCGGTCGTCTTGTTTTTTCTTTAAAGATATCATACTTTTCGACCAGCGGTCAAGAACGCATTTCCCAAAATTTCGGAGAAATATAAATGTTTTTTATGGCACTATTTACGATTGTACACGCCCAGATGCAATGCTATAATTATTTCTTATACAGCACTAATATTATCAGTAATCATCAATAATCGGAAGGTGGCTTTTGGTATGCCTGATATGAAAAAATATGATTTAATTCTGGATGCGCTCCAGCAGCTTTTGGAGGAAAAGAAAATTCAAAATATTTCCGTCAGTGAGATTGCCCAGAAAGCAGGGATTGGCAAAGGAAGCATCTATTACTATTTTCCCTCCAAGGATGCCATCCTCGATGCGCTCATTAAAAGAAATTACGAGGAGCCTTTAAAGACCGCCAAGAAGCTCGCGGAACAGACAGATATTTCTCCTTTTACACGCATGGCAATGCTGTTTCAGGCATGCAGGAATTCTTCGATTGCTTTTTTAAAACAGCATGACAGTTCCTCCTACAATGCCAGCGCACAGGATCTTGCCTTTCTGCACCAGAAATATCTCAACCATGTGATTTCAGAGCTAAAGCCTGATTTGACGGAGATCATAAGGCAGGGCATCGAAAGCGGTGAAATTCACTTCGACTACCCTGCAGCACTTGCAGAAATCGTATTGATCGTTATCTCTGTAAAGCTTGACAATTCCCTTCTTCCCTCATCACCGGAAGAGACAGAAGATACCATCCGCGGACTGATCTCACTACTTGAAAAAGGAACCGGTGTCGAGCCTGGAACGCTCAGCTATCTGACGATGACACAGGACCGATCCTAACCACTTACTTGTCAGCCGTAATACTCTCCATTATACTTTACAAAGCTGACCTGTGCGACATCCGTAAGCTCCTGAATTTTCTCGACGAACATAAGCTTATTTTCGCTGCATGTAATCTGCAGCGTCAATTCCTGTATTCCGTTTTTGAAAATTTTGGATTTGACACGGTATTTCACACGGCCTAACTCCCGCAGGATCTCATCATATGTCTCTGTTCCTGCGTATTGCACCATGAGAATGTAGGCACTTGTGGTCGATTTTCTGCCAAAGGTCACAGCGATAAACAGTGACATCACGATCAGTCCCACAAGTGCAAGCAGATACATCCCTGCACCAACGGTAATGCCGGACGTGATCGCCCAGAACATATACAACAAATCAATCGGCTCCTTGATTGCCGTTCTGTACCGGACGATCGACAACGCACCGACCATGCCAAGCGAAATGACGATATTGGTAGAAATCGCAAGCGTTACCATACAGGTCAGTGTCGTCATTCCCACGAGCGTCAGCCCATAGGTTCTGCTGTAGATCACACCGTTATAATATTTTCTGTATAATCTGTAAATCAAATATCCGATCAGCACAGACACCAGCATATTGATCACAATATTCAAAAACAGCTCAATGCCTATGGCATTGCTGAAATTCTCTGCCTCCAGCACCGATTTTTTGATCATATCCTGAATACTCATTGCAAACCTCCTCTATATCAATACCTCATTTCTTCTAAGCCGACTGTCACAGCACATGACATACTTTGATGCTGCCTCCTGCACTGCCTCTGATGCCGCCAGGATCTCACGGATGAACTCCGGCAGAAAAGCTGTGTACTTGACCTCCATGATCAGTTCATATGGCTCCATCACATCAAAGGAAGGAAGTCCTGCATCAAAGAACGAATCCATAAGTACCGCCTCGCGAATATGACTGTCAAATGTAATTCGTACATCTCCCTGTTCAAATACATAGGGAATGCGCTCATAATCAACAATTACTCTTGGGCGCATCTGATTGGTCATGCACTGATAATAAAAACACTTACAGACCGGTTCTGTCCTGTGTGCAAGACATGCATAATCCCTCTCTAAAATCCGCTCAGCTTCGTCACCGGACAGCATTGCTGCTTCTTTGCATATGTAATTGCCCTGCTTATTTTTGCATTCCAGTTTGATCGTACTGTCGCTGTAGTTATAGCACCGTATTCTGTACTTTTTCCGGTTCGCAACACCCATTCGTTTTTCCTCATATGCAGAATTGACCCTGTCATCAAAGTAAAGGCTTCTGATGGTATAACTGCCATTTTCCACATGGGCATCCCTTTGCAGAAAGCACTCCAGCTTTGCTGCAATGATATCCCTTTGCGTCGTCGTGATTCTGTACTTCAGCTCATGGCGAAATACATCGTCCGTTTTCTTTTTATCGTTCCGCATATTCATCCTCCACGACACTTCCGTCCTCCATAATATAAAAGCTTTTCACTCCATACTCCTTGCCTCTGTCGCTGATATAAGAGTCAAACGCATACTGACTGTTGCCATCACTGTCTGTCGCCATCACACGCACAAAATAGTTTCCGGGCTCCATCTCCTCCCGAATCGTGATCTTTGGAAAATGAATCCCCTCTTCCCGATAGACCGGATTTTCAAAAAGATAATTCCGTGCAAGCTCCACCGTATAGGTAATGTCCTGCTTCTGGAAGTCATATGCAATATCCCAGAAAATCGTCAGACCCTCCGGTGTAAGTTCCGGTGTCCCGACATAGAACGGCTGTGGATTTTCCAGACTTTTCAGATACTGCTCATAGTTTTCCTCCACCTCGTGCGGAAACTGTGCAATGATTTCGCTTCGCTGCCCCAAAGTAGCTGACAGATATTGAATGTCGGGCATCCTTTGCACATATTCTCCCACCACTAAGTCATAGGCCTGTGCCATCTCCTGCAATCGCTCAGTCGTCAGAAACGCTCTGTATTCATTGATTTTTTCATCCAGCTTTTCACGATAGACATTGGATTTCAGGATTCTGCGAAAGAGCACACTTCCCCAGTAATTGCTGACACCAGTCATCCACCCTCCTCCATCCTGCCATCCTGAAAGTGACCTTTCATAACTTTTGAAGGAAGCATCGTTATCCCAGGAAATCAGATACCATTTATCTACATTCTGCGGACTATACAGAAAACAGTTTCGTGCCTCCGTATCCTTGTTTCCCACAAGGATGTGAAATGCCAGCCACGAGAAGACATTTTCCTCATCAAACCATTTCGCAAAGGTCGTTTCGATCGGAATCGAAGTATCATTCAGATCATCGAGCATCTCAATCAGCTTGCGATGATCCTCATTCCCCTTGATCTCAAGATATCGTTCAAATTTTGCACGATCATAAGCCGGATCGGAATTTAGCATGATCACATCCTCATAACGATAGAACTCAAAGAAATTGATTTTGTAGAGCTGTCCGTTCTTATCCAGACCATGATTTCTAAGATACCGCTTGTTGATCTGCTCCACCTGTGTATAAAGTCCATAATCCTGATATGCAGCGCTGTTATCACCTTTTGTTAAATCCCGGACATACAGATGCACGAACTGTGTGCGTGCGCTCATCATGCCCGGCAGCTCCTCCATCAGGTCATAGCAGAGCTTATTGCGAAAGCGCATTGCATCTGCAACGTGCTTGTTCAGATTGATGACCGTCTGGTCCTTGTAGCTTCCCTTTCCATCTTTTATTTTGATCCGATAATTCTTCTGCCTGCTGCGGGTCGAAGTCTGCCCCCTGATGCAGACAGTCACATTCGGAGTCAGGTCATCATAGCCAAATGCACCCGGCAAGGGACCGTTCTCATCGCCAATCTTCAAGATTCCGTCTACATGGTCGCGTTCGATTCCAAGCTCATTATAATAATAAGCTGATTTTTCATTGACCTCCTCCCAGGTGTGATCCGTATTGTCCGATGCACTTCCCTGCTGTACTGTAAGGTACATGGTCACGATCTCCAGATCATTGTCCTGCTGATACAGCGTGTCATTGTCCCTGATCTCCAGATTTCCGATTTTCTCATAGCTGTCATGCGCATTGATATACCCTGTATCTGTATTTGTCAAAACGACCTGCGGCAATAGGGTCTGCGCTTCTGTGCTCTGACTGCATCCACTCACCAAAAGTGCCAGCATGACAATCGTAAAAATCCTGCTGATTCTTGCGACAACACCCTTTGTTCTCACAACAGCCAGAGGCTGTTTGCTGATAACATGATAGCGAAGTCTTTTCAGATACATCATAAGGCGCAGCATTGCGACTGCAGTAAATATAGCACTCCCGATCACAAATCCAAATCCAAAGTATTTTGTATCCATATTTCTGAAAAACAACGTACCTGCTACACTGCACACAGCATAAACGAACGTACTGAATAAAGCACCCGCATGATCCGAAAAATACAAGCTCAGCAGCATCATGTAATTTCCCGATGCGTAGAATGCGTATCCCACACAAAGCACGCGGTAAACGCCAAGCATTTCCTCTGTAAATCCAAATGGCAGGTATGGAATGACAATCGTGCCCCCGACGATAAATACAATGCTGGCAAAAAACTGCTTCGTAAATGTATAGCTCAATTCCCTGAACAACGTGCCGGTCATCTCCTCCTCTGCCCTCTGAATATCGATCAAGGTACCACCGCTGTTGAACAGTCCAAAGTAAATCCTGTATTTCGGGTAAAAATGAACCTCCACCGAAGTCACGAAATGAATCGTCGTGATCAAAATCGATAAAAACGCAAAAAGTGCCGGAATATCATAGCCGGGCGCGGAATAGAACAGCCCGCTGACCTGTACCCCGATCGGACTTGCCCACATGATCACCAGATGTGCAAACAATCCAATCCCGACAAACATCCCTGTCCCCACAAGCTGTGGATACCTGTCGATCCATTTGAGAAACTGCCATGCGCTTGTATCTCCCTTCGGAAAATATTCAATCAACAGCTTATAATACCACACCATCATCATGCCATAACCGACGATCACTGCCAGAAGAAGCGACAGCACCGGCTCTTTTCCAAGTGCCACCAGGATCCATCCCGTCGCCAATGCACCGCCAACTGCTGCCAGAAAGGTGAGCATGATCCCCTTAAAATCCTTGACTGCTGTCAGATAACTGATCTGCATCCACACCACGACCAGCTCCATAAAAAGCACCAGACAGCAAAGCTGATACGGCATCGCCACACCCGAAAACAGCAGAAAAATGCCATACGGCAGACCACCCAATACAAACAGTAATGCGGTACTTCCATAGAACGAGGGCATCACCCTGCCCCCTTCGTGATCGTAAAGCGCGTCTGCCACATACCGTGTCGTGACCATTGACAGACAGTTTGTGACCATCAGAGACGCCAGCAGCGTGTAGGTAATCATACAGGTCAAAAGCTCCTGGTGCGCTCTGTCCACTCCTCCCCACGCGGCAAGCATGCGCACTCCCATTAACAGAACCATGCCAAGCAGCATTGGTCCGGCACAGATGACACCGGAATATCCATATGCACGCGCAAGTGCAAAGATTCCCTTTTTGGAAAACAGTTTTTCTAATTCAAATCCAATTCCCGCCATTTTCATGTCACCTATCCTTCCTGATCAATTGCTCACGATACAAATCCCGATACTTGTTCATACTGATTTCATGCGTATAAAACGTTTCCACACGCTTTTGCCCTGCCTGCCCCATTTGTTTTCGAAGCTGACCATCTCTGCACATGCGCTCCATGGCATCTGCAATCTCTGCTCTGTGCATCGGCGGAACGAGGAAGCCCGCCTGCCCGAACGGATCATCACATTTCCCATAGATCAGCTCACGGCAGCACCCTACATCGGTTGCCACAACAGGTCTTGCTGCCGCAAACGATTCAAGCACCGACAGGGGCTGTGCCTCGGAAATGCTTGTAAGAATCGTGAAATCGAACTTTTCCATATATTCTGCTACATTCACCGGTCCCGTAAAAACGATATCCGGTACCTGAAGGATTTCAATCAGGCTGACACACTCTTTCCTGTAATCCGGATCATCTACATCCCCCAGAATGAATAGCGTAGCCTTCCTGTCTGTCATTCTCATTTTCAAATCTGCAAAGGCATAAATCATGGTCTTGACATCCTTGATCCTCGCAATCCGCACCACCGCTCCGATACAGATACACCCGTTCCCTGTCTTTGCGGGAATCCGGCAAAAGTTCTCATAATGCACACCGTTTGTGATCACACGAAGCTTTTTCTCATCGCATCCCAAATCTGCCTGTATACGACCAGCCTTCTCGTACAGACTTGTCACCACGTCTGCATGGACATATGCACAGTGGGAAAAATTGTAAAACAGTCTGATCCACTGCTTTCGAAATTCCGGAATGACCCAACTGGCCCGAAGCAGCTCCTCTTCACGCTCGCGCGTATAGATACCATGTTCTGTCAGAATAAACGGCCTGTTATATTTCCATTTGCCAAGGCTTCCAAGAATACCACTGTATCCTGTCGCAGTGGCATGATACAAGTCTGCCTCGGGAACCGTTCCGGTCATCAGATACAGCTGTGGCAGCAGCATGGAACGCACCGTATGAAAAAAATCCGCAAAGGAAACGTAGGGATACGTTTCCAGACAGACGTTTTGAATGACCTCCAGAAACTGTTCACTCATCAGTATGGAAAGCGGATTTGCTTTTCTTTGTTGAAACAGTTCAAAAAGAATATCCCAGTCTGTCTCCTCACCGGAAATCAAATAATAGATCTGCTGAAGTTCCCTGTCATTTAAATGCACTGTCTTTGTAAAATGCTCCATACAGAGCGCGTCATCCAGAAACACCTGCCTGATCTCCACGACATTATCCGGAATCTCGTATTTAAAGCGGTTCCTGTCCTTGCGCTCCGCGCCAATGCACCAGAGGATGAACGTATGCTCCTTCATCGCCTGGATATACTGATGTGTCCACGATGACACCCCGCCAAACACAAATGGATAGCTTCCCTCCAGAATCATACAGATTTTCATCTCATTTTCCACTCCCCAATCGAATCTCTACATGACTGTCCTTTGCATGAAGAATATAAATTCTCCGTGTAAGCCGTTCTACGGTCGCGCCCTTCACTGTTTTCACTTCCCTGGTGTCATCATTGATACACAGCATAAAGGATGCCCTTTTGGAAAAACCGCCGATGTCGAGCAAAAGTCCGTTTTCTGTCTTCTCCCTGTCTACACTCAGCATGGCATAGTTCTCCACGGCATCTGCCATTCCACTGCCTGTGACATCCTTAATGTTCGGGGCACTCTGATATATGTATTTCAGATATTCTTCCAGATTTTCATGCAGCTTCTCCCACCCAAGTGATGCTCCCCTGTCCTCATCAAGTACATCATCAGGATGCATGAAATGCGACTGTACATAATGAAAATTCAACTCCGAGAACGCAATCAGGTACATATAATCATCCATGATGGCACCGGAAGTAATACGGGGCGTATCGATGATGCCATCTTCCCGCACCCCAAACTCCTGCGCATATGCACATTCGCCCGGCAGATAAGCAGAAGCAATCGCCCTGATGTCGGGCAGTGCCTCTCGCAGTGCAGCGATTCCATCCTCTGAGATAATGTTTGATGGAGGCACATACACCCGGAACGCAGCATTGGGAAAAAGCTCTTCAGAAAACGACTGCAGCTCCAGCAGTGCCTCTTTCATGTCCTGTGTTGTCTCCCAAAGCACATAGTCATCATACAATCCGTCATAATCAAATCCCGTCAAGCACAGCGGCATATGATCATAACCGTGAAATCCCAGTTCACCGCCATGATTTAAGAGCATATTTCCCAAAAACGTAAAACGCTCTACAGCTGTGTTCCTCGCAAATGGTGCTTTGACAAGATCCGAATAATCCTCAACGATCAGTCCTGTATGGATGATTCCGTATCGTTCCTCCCAGTCCAGCAAATCCTTCCACCAGACATTTGCATAGAAGTTGCTGATATCCATGCCATACGCTTCCTGAATGTACCTGGCATTTCCGGACGGAACAGGAGAAGGAAAATCATCCAGATAAAATGCCGACGCATCGATCACAGGATAGACGCTGATCTCATCCATCAGAGAATACGCCGATGCCAGAAAGCCTCTCGCCTCCTTGCCAATCAGTGACTGGTTCATCACCACGAACTTTCCCTCTCCAAAGTCACGCTCCCACAGAAGTGGCAGGTCATCCTCCAAAGAACGGATGTATACCCTGCACTGATTGTCAAGAAGCACATTCAGACTTGACCAGTACTCCCCACCGTAAGGAAAGCTCCGCTCTCCTGCCCCAACCATGAAATTCTCATCCACAATACAGCCTGATGCCGCCACATAATCGTCTCCTCCCTCCAGAATTCCCATTTTAGAGGCAATAACACCTAGATTCGCGGACACATCATAGGTCGACAGATTCAACATACAGCCTCCCTGCTGTACCCAGTTTGTCACTTCTGCGATCTGCTCCCCAAAAAGGTCGAGATTGGAAATGCAGAGCACTAATTTCTGATAACGTTCCAGCTGTGCAACATCAAATTCCGAGATATCAACCGTCTCAAAACTGACACGCATGTCATTTAGTATCATTGTCATATCCTGATAAAAACAAACGGACGTCTCATTTGTTTGATCCATGATCAAAAGTGTATCAGCCTCCTCAAAAACCTCGTCTGTCCTCGCCGCGTTCTTTCTAAAATCTGTTTCTGATATTCCTTCTATCCTGACTCCTGTGCGCTCCCCAAAAAGCAGTATACCGACCAGAAGAAGCGCCAGAAGCGACCAAATCATCTCTCCTACCTTTTTCAATCCATCAACTCCAAAATGCAAGCCATTCTTTGCCTTCATGGCTCAAATAAATATGATTATCCCTAAGATGCCTTACCATTTTCTCAAACGAATCACAGTCCCTGATATTGTGAAAATACTGTCCCAAAAGCATATATACCCGCTCATCCTCCGGGTACACTCTGTATGCCACTTTAAGCTGCTCATATGCCTTTTCGTTCTCTCCTAGCATCAGATTGTTTTCGATGCCGATCAGTAAAGCCTTCTCACACTGTTGCGTCAGTCCTGCCAGCCGCTGTCTGTAGATGCGCTCGATATCGCCTTCCACAAGCCCTGATTCGATCAGTCCGACAAGACAGTTTATGTATTCACAAATAAGCTCCGGTTCCGGATTCTCCTGATATCTGCGGTCATATTCCTGTATCTTTTTCTCATACTGCGTCAGAAGCTCCATCATCATTGTCGTGGCATAATGTGTAACCTCCATATCATCACCACTTCCTGCACGCTGCAGCATTTCAATGGATTCCTCCGGATGCCCGCAAAGAATTCCCAGCATCATGGAATGGCATACTTTCGTATCATTGACAAGAAGCGCCTCCTCCAATGGCACCAGCTCTTTACAGACATCCTCATTCACCTGAATCTGCATATATTGCCCTGTCATAACACTCCCCTGTTCCAGACCAATCGTGCGCGAGCCAATCCATCTGCCCTTTTCTCCTGCCAGACGTACCAAAAGACACAAAGCACCAAAGACAGGAACCACAAATACGATCGGCATAAGATTTTTTAGTTCGTTCTTATCCAGCCTCATGTCTCTTTTTCCTTTCCATCATACTGTTCTGCCCTCAGCTGAACCTGACTTTCATACCCGATGGCCTTCTCATAATCAACCGCCCTTAGAAATGCATCCCTGATCATTTCTGACACGATTTGAAAACGATTGCGATATTCCAGACTCATCTGTCTATGCTGCACCTCCTGTATC
>JAFOYD010000169.1 GCA_017391545.1 Lachnospiraceae bacterium | reverse complement strand
TCGCACCTTTTCCTGCAAATTGACTAATTTTTGCCGCCAGCGCGTTAGCCAAGTCTCTGTCTCGGATTTGAATCGTCTCTCTGCGGATAAAGTCTTCCAGCTTTGCGCGATAATCTTTGACATCCACGGTTCCGTTCGTAATACCGTCAAGCCCTTTCTCCCACGATGCGGTCATCTTTGGATTCAAAAGTGCCGGAACGGTCATTGCTACGACCTCGTATACCATTTCACCAAAGGCTTCAGGTGTAATCACTTGCGTCTTTTTGTTCAGATTGAGGTAACCGATACGGATGAGCTTTTTGATGATTTCCGCACGCGTTGCACTGGTACCGATACCAGAACCTTTGATCTGCGCACGAAGCTCCTCATCCTCAATTAGCTGTCCTGCATTTTCCATTGCAAGAATCATGGAACCGGAGGTGTATCGTTTGGGCGGAGACGTCTTGCTGTCCTTGATTTCAAAGCCATTGACGTCAATTGTCTGCCCCTGCTTTAGTGTTTCAGCCAGCGCGAGCAGTTTTTTGACATTGTTTGGCCTTTCTTTGCTCACATTTTCATTCGTATTTTCCGGTTCATCATCCTCTGCACTCTCCAGCGTCTTTCCCATCACTTCAAGGAAACCGAGTGTCTTCAGTGCTTTTGCGGAAGCAAACAATGATTCCTTGCCGATACCGATTACCAGCTTTAAGGTCTGATATTCTGCCGGAGGATAAAAGATGCTCAGGAAACGTCGAACAATCAAGTCAAATACTTTGCTCTGAAGCGGTGATAATGACCCTAATTCCGTCAATTGACCAGTTGGGATAATGGCATAATGGTCTGTAACTTTACTGTCATCGGTATACTGTGTTTTTGCCAGATTTCCATATAATTTTTTTGTCAGAATCGTATTGACAAAACCTTGTGTTGGCTGATATCCCTTTAATTTATTGAGATTTTTATCAATTTCTTTTGCGACTGCAGTGGTCAATACTCTGGCATCGGTTCTTGGATACGTTGTAAGCTTTTTCTCATACAGCTCCTGGGCGACCTGTAGGGTTTCATCAGGGCTGATTTTAAAACGCTTTGCACATTCTGCCTGAAGCTCCGCCAGATTAAACAGCAGGGGAGCTTTCTTTTTAGAAGTTCCCTTTTCTAACGTTTTTACAACTGCTTCTTTTCCAGCGAATGAGCTGATCAGTGCCTCTGCGTCTGTTTTTTCTTTGAAACCATTCTCTTTGTAAAGCTTTAGTGACTCAAAATAGTCTGATCCCTCTACTGCTTTCCATTCTGCCTCTATGTGGGCATCTGTAAAATCGCCGACGACTCTGTAAAAAGATGTTTCCTTAAAATTGCGGATCTCACGTTCCCTGTTAACAACCATTCCCAATACGCAGGTCATGACTCTACCGACTGCGATTGCCGTATAATCTTTGGTAGCTGCAGCATCATTTAAAAGCCTTCCGTATTTAACAGTCATGACACGCGAAAAATTGATCCCCATCGCATAATCTTCTATGGAACGCATGATGCCTGATTTCCCAAGATTAGCATAGTCAGACATTGGCTTTGCCTGAGCGACACCACGCCTGATCTCCTCTTCTGTCTGTGAGTCAATCCACACACGAAGCTCCTGCATTCCCTCACGCACACCACCAAAGTTTCGGATGTTCTCTTCAATGGTCTGTCCTTCCTTTCCGGAGTCTCCTGCCCAGTACACTGTATCAATATCTTCCCTGTGAAGAAGCCTGTGCACAATATCATACTGCTGGCTTACATTTTTGATGACACCGTATTTATATGTTTCCGGGAGAAAAGGCAGATCCTCAAGCATCCATTTTTTATATTTGATATCGTAATCTTCCGGATATACCATCTCGACCAAATGACCAACGCACCACGTTATGACATATGTATCATTTTCTATGTATCCGTTATTCCTGCCGGATACGTGGAAAACCTTCGCATAATCCTGTGCCACAGACGGTTTCTCCGTTATGATTAGTTTTTTGCCCAAATCACAACCTCCTAGTTCGTTTGGTATTGCTTTTACACACAGAAAGAGCAGGTATATCCTGCTCTTTCGAAAATAGGATTTTATTTCTTTGTAATATATCCCTGAGCTTTTAATAATTCAGCACAAAGAACAGCTCCACCGGCAGCTCCTCTGACTGTATTGTGTGAAAGTCCTACGAACTTCCAGTCATATACATGATCCTCTCTGATTCGTCCAACAGAGATACCCATACCATTTTCAAAATCAACATCCAGTGAAACCTGAGGTCTGTTGTCATCCTCAAGATACTGAATGAACTGCTTTGGTGCGCTTGGAAGATCTAATTCCTGAGGAACACCCTTGAAGTTTACTAACTTCTCTATTAACTGCTCCTTTGTAGGTTTCTTTCTGAACTTCACAAATACTGCGGCTGTATGACCATTTAATACAGGTACACGGATGCACTGGCATGTGATGACAGGAGAAGTTGCCGGTACAATCACACCGTCCTTAATCTCACCCCAGATTCTTAAAGGTTCCTTCTCGCTCTTCTCTTCCTCACCACCGATGTAAGGAATAATGTTTCCTTCCATTTCAGGCCAATCCTTGAAGGTCTTTCCTGCTCCGGAGATTGCCTGATATGTCGTAGCTACTACTTCATATGGCTCGAACTCTTTCCATGCTGTAAGAACAGGTGCGTAGCTCTGGATGGAACAGTTTGGTTTTACTGCTACAAAACCTCTTGTCGTACCAAGACGCTTTTTCTGGAAATCAATG
>JAFOYD010000168.1 GCA_017391545.1 Lachnospiraceae bacterium | reverse complement strand
ATTTGAGAAGAGCGAAGTAAAGGTATGGGAGTGCCGTAACTGTGGCCATATCGTAGTGGGCACCAAGGCTCCAGAGAAATGTCCGGTATGCAACCATCCGCAGAGCTACTTCGAAGTTCACGCAGAGAATTATTAATATGAAATGAAAAAAGCATTTCCAAAAGCGGAAATGCTTTTTTTATGCCATTATTTCATCAATGCTTGCGATCAGACCGCGCAATGCGTTCGTGAGATCAGCGTCAAACGGATATTTGACAAGTTCACTGAGAATACGCTTTGCCTTGCAGGTGTCATAGACTTCAAGTGCCTGAAATGCCTCCTGAAGCTGTTTTCCCCACATATTAAAACTAATATGATTATTGGAAAGCCCGATTGACTTTATGTATTCGCTCAGCGCATCATAGGATTCATCCAGCTCAAAAGAGAGTTTTTTCCAATTGTCCTGTACCACATCAAGCGCTCCGGCGTATGCTTCGATTTCATGGAAAAAGGCAGTGTCGGTAAGACTGGTGATTCCCAGCTCGTTTGCTTTTACGCGAAGGACATGCGCCTTTGCAGCATATTGTGCAAGTGTGTCAGCATGCATCAGATCAAACAGTTCATCTTCCAGCTTGTTGCTGTCCTTCAAAAATGACAGGACAAGCGCATTGTAGGTTTCTACGTTGCAACCAAGCCTTGCGATTGCTGCCTCGGCATCAATGCCCTTTTTGACCAGATAGCACATTTTGATATGACAGTCACTGACAAAGGTGTCAGGAAAATGCTGCTGCAATGTATTGAGCGCCTGCTTTGCGTGGTAAGCCATGATTGAGATCTGCTGTTTCCTGGCAAGCAACATGGTATCTTTTCGATAAAGGTGCATGATGAATGCAAGTATGGCACTGACGGGAATAAACCACAAAAGTGACCACAATGCCGCAGCAGGCAGAATTTCCAACAGGTAAAGCACACCTGTCAAAAGTGACGCGCATGTCATAAATGCAAGCCAGAGCGTGGCTGCTTTTCTGGTAAACTGTCTGATTTCATCTGATATTTGATTGTAATTGTACTCCATTGTATCCCTCCGGTTGTTCTCCTTCGTGATACTCCCCACATAATAGTAATATTTTACCACATTTTTTGGCGGGAAAAAAGTACTAATCCGTGTTCACCAAAAAATGGAAAAGAATTGCAAGTGGTTATGTTACTATGAGGTGGCTTGGCTGTTACATTAATCGCGTTTGAACCTGCGGAATTCGGTCGTGTTCAGAATTTTTGTCACAAGTGTGAGCGTGAAGAACAGAATCGCAGTATCGATCGGCAGCATGATTGCATTTTTGAGGGCGCGGGCAGGCAGAATCGCCATAAATGCCTTGCCGTTCATCATGTTGAGCCATAGGGTGTTCAGACCGCAGTTTACAAAAAGCTTTACGAAAAATTCTGCAAGCAGGATACGCCATATGCGAAGCGGCTTTTTGTAGAGAATTGAACCATAAATTACACCTGCAATCATAGCGCTGAGGGTATAGCCAAAGAAGAAGGCTCCGCCGTCTGGCTTGAGCAGATACTTGAGAATATCCATCATGCCACCGAAAATTGCTCCGATGCCGGGACCAAAGAGATATTCAACGACACGGTTTGGAAGTCCGGAGAAGCCGATGCGGATATTGGGCGTGATGAAGATGGAGGTCGTGTAGTTGAGCACGACTGCCAGTGCTGCCATCAGCCCGCAAAGGACGAGATTTTGAGTGATTGTCAACTCTTTGAAAGAGTCTGAATAGAGTTTCTTGATTTTTTGCATAAAAATAGCCTCCTTTATGCAGCAACCTTGAACTACACAAATGAGACTTAAGACGAATACTGAAAATCTTAACAGTCAAATATGTAGCAGCGGGATGCGAACCTCGTACCGCAAAACACTAAAAAGTGATTTTTCGTCCCTGTGACAACTCCCTGTTCACAAGGCACTTAACGCACGCGATTCTACTCTGCATTTCATAAAATAAAAATTAGTAGTTACATCATATCGACATTTTTTGTCGATACGCAAACTATACACCAATGTGCAGAATTTGTAAATAAAAAATTAAACGTAAAAATAATATTATCCTGTTGACGAACGAATGTTTGCATGATACACTAATATAACAAACGAAATGATTAGGATATTGAATATTTTTGATGAACAAAAAGGATGACAGAATGATGGAAACACAGCAGTTATTATTTTTAATCGCGGTCATCGCAGGTGTGGCACTTGTGATCACTGCAGGTGTGGTGCTTTGCAAGCGCTTCCGCAAAAATGCGAGAGACCGGGAAATCGATGAGATGGATGGATTTGACTTTGAATATTATTGCGCAGACCTTCTGGTGGCAAATGGTTTTGTGGATGTGCAGGTCACACGCAGCAGTGGTGATTATGGCATCGACATTCTTGCCGAGAAGGACGGAGTGACGTATGCCATACAGTGCAAGCGATACAACGGACCTGTTGGAATCAAGGCAGTTCAGGAGGCATATGCGGGTCGTGACTATTATGACAGGATGGTGGGAGCTGTACTGACCAATCAGTATTTTACAAAGCACGCAGTACAGGCAGCACGCAAGCTCAAGATTCTCTTATGGAACAGAGATTATATTCAGGCAATCGAGGAACAGCGATAGGATTTAGAAAAATGTGGAGCGTGGAGGATATTATGGACGCGGAGGAAGCACTTTTTAAAAAGAGACTGGAAGAACTGGCAAATAAGTCATACAGCAACAGCCAGTATGTATTTACCGGATTTTTGTCGGCGGCAGAGCTCGACATCTACTACCGAATGGAGCGGGAGCTGTCCTATGTGCCTGCCACTGTGTATGGAGGGACAGCAGACTGTGAGCGTGTGATGCTGCGATTCGGAAGCGAGGAGCTTTGCGGCTATGAGGAGCCGTTTCCGATCACCTGTATTGAGATCGCACCACTGATTGAGAAGTTTGGTGAGGAGCTTGGTCACAGGGATTATCTGGGAGCGCTGATGAATCTGGGGATTGAGCGTGGTACGCTGGGAGACATTGTTATCATTGGAAAGCATGCTTTTTTATTTTGTACGGAAAAAATGGCACCATACATTAAAGAAAATCTCGATAAAGTCCGACATACAAATGTGAAATGCAAGATTGCAGAGACGATACCGGAAAGCACAGTGACAAGAATTGAACGAAAAACAGTACAGGTCAGTGCGGCGCGCACAGACAGCATCATCGCGAAGCTCTACAATCTGTCCAGAAGTGAGAGCGTGGAGCTTTTTCGGGCAAAAAAGGTCTTTGTGAATGGCAGACTCAATGAAAATAACAGTGGTCAGCTAAAGCCCGGCGACAAAGTATCGGTGCGGGGATTTGGCAGATTTCAGTTCGCAGGCGTATCGGGGGAGACGCGCAAAGGAAAGCTCAATGTGGACGTTGATTTTTACTGTTGACAATACAAGAATATTGTATTAAATTATATGAACTATCATTGTAAAAGGGAGAAAAAACATTATGGAAAAACAGGCTGTTTACAGTATGACAGAGGGGATCCCTGCAAAGCTTCTCTTAAGATTTACGCTTCCGATGCTGATCGGAAATCTGTTTCAACAGTTCTACAACATGGTCGATTCAATCGTGGTAGGACGTTTCGTGGGGGCGAATGCGTTAGGTGCGGTCGGTGCCACAGGCTCTTTGAACTTTTTGTTTTTTGCGATGAGCTTTGGTATCGCGGCAGGTGTGGGCGTTGTCGTTTCCCAGTATTTTGGCGCTGACAGGATGGACATGGTCGAGAAGAGCATTATCAACGGCATGTATCTTTTGACAGCAGTCTCAGCCATTATGGGAATCGCAGGAATCGTGCTTGCAAGACCAGTGCTTGTCATGCTGGATACACCGGCGGTCATGGTTGACGATGCGGTGATCTATATGCAGGTTTCCTGTGCGGGAATTCTGGCAGTCGCAGCATACAATGGAGTGGCGTCCGTCATGCGCGCACTGGGCGACTCCAAGACGCCGCTATATTTTATGCTGCTTGCCTGTGGCGTGAATATCGTGCTGGACCTTTTGTTTGTCATTGTGTTTCGATGGGCAGTCTTTGGGGTAGCACTTGCTACAGTCATCGCACAGCTTGTGGCTGCGATCGGCTCATTTGCGTATGCTTTTTACAGGATCCCATGCTTTCGCATCAAAAAAGAGAATCGCCCTGTGCGGACGGATATCATAGCGCGTTGCTTTACGCTGGGTATGCCCATTGCATTTCAGAATGCATTGATTGCCGTTTCCTGCATCTTTTTGCAGAAGGTCGTCAATGGGTTTGGAGAGAGCGTGGTTGCCGCCAACACAGCGCTCGGGCGTATT
>JAFOYD010000167.1 GCA_017391545.1 Lachnospiraceae bacterium | reverse complement strand
TCAGCTTCATGATCTCATACACACCGATTCGTCCTTTATAACCTGTATGATCACACTTGGCGCAGCCACAGGGCTCATAGATTGTGATCTCCTGATCAACGGGAACGCCCATGAACTCCTTTTCCTCAGCAGTTGCAATCTTTTTCTTTTTACATACCGGACACAGACGTCTGACAAGTCGCTGTGCGATGATACCGACTACAGAGTCTGCGATCAGGTAGGACTCGATGCCCATGTCTTCAAGACGTGTCACGGAGCTTGCCGCCGAGTTGGTATGAAGTGTACTTACTACCAGATGTCCTGTGATCGCTGCCTGTACCGCAATTGCGGCTGTCTCTGTATCTCGAATCTCACCGATCATGATGATATCAGGGTCCTGTCGCAGAATGGAACGCAGCGCACTTGCGAAGGTCAGCTCTGCCTTTGTGTTTACCTGCACCTGATTGATACCATCGATATTTGCCTCGACAGGATCTTCGACGGTGATGATATTGACGTCATTTGTGTTCAATTCACTAAGTGCCGTGTATAGTGTCGTTGACTTACCACTACCTGTCGGACCTGTTACCAGCATGATGCCGTGCGGGTTCCTGATGATGTAGTCGAACTGCTCCAGCTCATACGGTTTTAGTCCGAGCTGACTCTTCTCTCTGGTCAGCGCCATCTTGGCTGTAAGTCGCATAACGACCTTCTCGCCAAACACGGTCGGCAGGATTGACACTCGGATATCATACTCTACATGGTCTACAACCTGCGTGATACGACCGTCCTGTGGCTTTCTCTTTTCGGAAATATCCATACCGCCTATGATCTTGATACGTGCGATGATGGCAGGCAGTACCGATACGTTGTACTTTGCCTTTTTCTGGAGCACACCATCGATACGGAAACGGATACGGATGTATTCCTCCATCGGTTCGATATGAATATCGGATGCTCTCTGACGAACCGCCAGATCAATCATTTCCTTTACGAGCTTTACGATTGGAGAGCTGCTGACCTCTTTCTCCTCCTGCACGTCACTCTCTACATCCAGCTTTTTCTCCTTGGCGTACTGATCAAGGGCATTCTGTGTCTCTGTCTGTCCATGATACTTATCGATGGCGAGCATGATACTTCTGGTCGTAGCGATGACCGGATCTACCTGATAGTTGGTGATGATGGAGATATCCTCCTGTGCATAGGTGTCGAGCGGATTCTCCATCGCTACACGCAGGACATTTTTGTTCTTCTCATCAAAAGCAAACGGTATCATCGTGTACTTTTTCAGGATATGTACCGGCACCATCTTCGCTGCCGCCTTATCAACACTGATATTCTGGAGGTCTACGATCTCAATATTCAGCTGACGGCTCAGCGCCATCGCAATATCATCCTCCGTAATAATTCCCTCATCGACCAGTGTCTCGCCAAGCTTCATGCCTGACTTTTTCTGTTTTTCCAGAGCTTTTGCCAACTGCTCCTGTGTAATGGTACCTGTGTGTACCAGCAGGTCACCGAGTCGCATCTTCTTTTTTCTAAAATCCATGCTTTCCCCCGTCCTTTTCTGTATCAAAAAAGGCCTGAACAGTAATCTCTATTTTCTCCGTTCAAGCCTTCCTTTTTCGTCAAAAAATATATAACCTATATTCAGTATATCTTTTTGACTGAAAAATTGCAACAATTATACATTGATTTTAGCATTTTTTTGTAAGTTTTGCATGATGTCAACTCTTTATGTTGCGTCTGCGTCTTTTGTTTCACTATTCATGGACAACCAGCTTGATTACCGCCGTGCTGGCATATACAAGTGGTGTCTTGTGCTGGAAAAATACGGTGCCGTCCGCTGGCGCAACAAGCTGTTCTAAGACCATTCCCTCATAAGGGTCTGTGATTTCCGCAAGAATCTGTCCTTCGGTCACATCCTCGCCGACTGTCACCTTGTTCTCATAGATTCCTGCTTCCCTGCATCGGATGGACAACAGATTATCATCATGAAGCACCTGGGAATTGTAGTGGTAGCCTCCATGCACGGAACTTTGCAGGATTCCTTCGCTACCCAGCATTTTTTCAATCCCCTTTACTGCATAAGCCGCACTCACAGCATCGGTCTCCTCTGTGTCCGTCGTATAGATACTGAACGCCTTCGTCTCCCAGATCTGCCAGTTATAATTCAGCGTCGTTGTATCGAATGGACGCGTGTCTTTGACAAGCACATAGGGGAACTCAAATTTGCCGGCTGTCACGATATCCTCAAAGCCCGTCTGCATCATTCTGATATGTGGCAGAAATCTGCCTGGCATGTAATTAGAAGCAAACTGGATTCCGATCTGATAGTCCTTGATGGCTTCAAAAACTCCCGCCGCGATGCGCTGCGTCGTCTCTCCCTCATCGTACCCCGGAAACATCCGGTTGATATCCGTGTTGTCTGTCGGCCAGAAACGCTTCCCGATATTCATGGAATAGGAATTGACACATGGTATGACAAGGATACTTTTCCCTTCTGCGATCGCATGCTGTTCTTCGAGCTTCTTTAATCGCTGGATCAGTTTATTGCAGGCAAAAAGCTGCTGGATTTCATTTCCACGCATGCTTCCGACCACACAAACGGACTTTTCACCGCTGCCGAACTCATATCCTGTCACACGCATCGGTTCTCTGTACAATGCATTCAATTCGTATAGTATCTTCTTTTCCATATCTGTTCTGTTTACTCCTTGTAAAGTCTTCCGACCAGAGAACCTTCATCAACGATCGGATATTCTCTGATGGTAAAAAGTATGCCGTCTTCAGGCGTGGTGATTTCTGAGAGGATCTCACCTGTCAGGGGATTTACGATCTGTCCTACCGCTTCTCCTTTACACAGCCTTGTCCAATGCTTTGCCACTGGTACAAAGACCCCCGCCTTTGGCGCATTGAAGAATACCACTCCGTCCTCTCTGTCTTCCACAACAGGCTCCCTGACAGGTTTTACCTCGCCCTGCCAGATACCAAGCTCTTTCATGGTGTTCATCAGTCCGTCTGTCACCTGCTCACAATATGCTTTTGTGATTCGCATCCCGACACCGGCCTCCACCACGAGTGTGGGGGTTCCTGTGCTGTTGAGACTGTATGCCAGTGTCGATTCCAGTACGGTGCTCGACGCGTGTACCCACACAAAGTCTACATTCATCCTGCGCGCCAGTGGCACGAGTGTATCCTTGCTCAGCTCGTTGATCCTGATCTGTGGTATCTCCGTCAGATAGATGTTGCTTGCATGGATATCTACCACGAGATCTGCCCCTGACAGCTCCTCGATGATTTTGTGTGCCACATATTCTGTCATGGCTCCGTTTTTGCTTCCGGGAAAGATCCTGTTCATATCAAGGTCAAATCCCGGAATTCCCCTCGTCACGGAATCAATTCCCAACGGATTCATGGCAGGATAGACATCTACGATTCCTGTCAGATACTGTGGATGTTCTTTGATCCGTCTGATGACCTCATAGCAGATATACTGACCTTCGAGCTCATCACCGTGGATGCCGGTCACAATGCAGATCCGCTTTTTGCTGTTTCTGGTGCTGTCTGATGGCTGCAATCTGTTTTTCTTCACGTCAAGTGTTTCCCCGATTGGAAGCTTTACATGACAGATCGAGCTTATTTCCGATAATATTTCCTGTGACATTTTATTGTACCATTCCTTCTTCTGTTTCATCTGTTACGATCACACTGACACTCTGCGTCTGTGTGCCAAGGCCCCTGAATACGCCTCTGTTCACGATACAGTCCTGATAATCACGTCCATGCGACAATTTCACATATGTATCATCCACGATTCTGTCGTTGGTCGGATCCATACCATACCATTTTCCATCTATACAGACCTCTGCCCATGCGTGGGAATATCCCTCACCCTGCATGATTCCGACAACATATCTGCTCGGAATATCCGCCATCCTGCACAGTGAAATCATAATGTGGGCGTAATCCTGACATACACCTTTTTTCCCTGAGAGCGCCTGCTCTGCAGTCGTGTGAATGTCGGTTACGCCTTGTACATACTCCATATCCTGATAGATCTGATGCAAAAGCCGCTCTGCGAAATCGAACTCCCCTTCTCCTTCGCGGGGGCCATGCATCTCATAATACTCCTTCAATTTACTTCCTACCCTTGTATACTGCGACGGAAACCGATACGGTGCCAGTGCAATCATTGTCTTGTCTGACAGCAGTCTGCGGTCATCATTTACGACCGCAACGCCTCGGACTTCCACACGAAAGCGCTCATGCATCATTTCAATACAGCCGTAGACATATTTATTTCCAAAGGTGTCCTCTCCTTCTTCCAGCTCGCACTGCGGTTCGATTGTTGTCTGCAGCTCCACAATCCTCTGCCTGTCATCGGACTGCGGAATCATACGCAACGTGAATTGATGATTATGCACCGGTTCGGAAAAATCCAGCTCCATGGTATAACTGAACCGTAATGTTCTTTCTCCCTGCATACATCAGCCTCCATCTATACCAGCACTAGACTCTCCACACTACCCACAATGCTTCTGTAGTCTGCTGCTTCATATTTTTCTTTTCCTTCAATCAATGATTTCAGGGTATCAAGACAGTTTTCATCATACTTCATACCACTTTTTATGAGTCTTGACTCCATGCGGTGAAGCTCTTTTTTCAGCTCCTTCGTGTCGAGCTTGAGTCTGGCATAGAGGTCAATGCGCTCGATTCGTTTTCCTGCCTTAATGATATTCCTGGTCGTCTCGCTGTCGATATAATCGTCTGCAATGCCCCAGAATGCCAGGATATTGTCCTCCACATTCTGCAGCTCCAGCATTGGCGCCCTTGAAATTTTCGCCTTATTGATGGCATAGATGGCAAGCTGTATGTAGGACAAAGTCTCGCTTCCAATCTCCTCCCTCAGCACAATGGCATTGTCATATGCCCTGAGCAGATTGCTGAAAATCGAGTTCGGATCTGTCTCATCGTATCCGTATCTCGCATTGAAATCCTCTTTATCCTGATAAATGTTCGGAATCTCAAGCATCTGGCAAAAATCCGCATAATTATCACCGATGTCATCGATCATCTGATCATAGCATTTCGAGTATAGCCTGATTGTCGTGTATACGCGCTCTGAATATCTTCCGAGCCAGTAAAGTCTGTTTGTTTGTTCTAGTGAGATAATACCCATGTGTCCTTAAATCCTCCTCCTTGTGATGAATTGACGATAAACGAATCCGGATTGCGGGAAAATCTGGTCAGTCCGCTCTTCCATACATACGGCTCATCTGCCATCAGCACGAAAGCTCGCAGATCCGCCTTTCTGGCTACCACATCTGCACCCTCCTGGATGTCTAAATCCTGGAAATCAATGACCTCCTGTGCGATAAAGCGTCTGGGCTCCTTCTTGAGCAGTTTGATAAAATCCTTCTTCTGCTCCTTCGTCATGGAATTGCCAAATACGACGCCGTATCCTCCTGCCTCAGCTACATCCTTCAATACAAGCTCGTCAAAGTGCGAAAGGACATAGGACATATCTTCGTCATAGAATGGCAGATACGTCGGTGCATTGGAAAGTACTGGTTCCTCATCGAGATAGTACTTAATCATCTTTGGCACGAAATAATAAATTCCCTTGTCATCGGCAATGCCATTTCCAGGCGCATTTAACAGTGCCACATTGCCTTTTCTGTATGCATCAAAAATATGAGGAATACCAATGACGGACTCTGGATTAAAGTTCATCGGGTCAAGATACTCATCGGATATTCTGCGGTACACAGCACCGATACGCTCCTTATGCCCCTTGTAGTCCACATAGTAGAGTCTGTCATTTTCCACGATCAGCTCACTTCCATTGACAAGGTGTGAACCTGTCTTTTCTGCGAGGTAGGAATGTTCAAAATATGCCGCATTAAACCTGCCCGGTGTCAGGATGACCGTATGACCGTCAATGTTGACATTGTCCATCGTCTTTCTCAAAAGCTGTGCATAGTTTCTGTTGTCCTCAAGAAGGTTGTCCCGGAAAGTCTTGGGACTGCTTCGCCTGCACAGATCCCTTGCGATCATAGGATAAGAAGCCCCTGAAGGTACGCGGAGATTGTCCTCGAGGATATACCACTTGTCATTTTTGCCCTTCACAAGGTCGATGCCTGATATGTGGGAATAAATCTTTTTGGGTGGTGTCACTCCCTCACACTCCGGCATATATCCGCTTGATGCAAAGATAAAATCCTCCGGTATCACCTTGTCCTTGACAATCTTTTTGTCATGATAAATATCATGTAGGAACATATTGAGCGCCATCACTCTCTGTTTCAGTCCGCGCTCAAGGTATGTGAATTCATCTCTCTGAATCACTCTGGGGATTGCATCAAATGGGAATAGCTGTTCCTTGAAGGTGTTATTTTTGTAAATGCCAAATTTCACCCCATATCTTGCCAACAGCCTGTTTACATTTTCGGTATTGTCGAGTAATTCCATATCAAACATATTAATCCCTCTTTTCTATAAAAGAGCGGTCTCGGAAACTCTATGAATCCCATAGTTCCGCTCTTTTTTATTTCTTTATTTTTTGTTTCACCTCAATGTTTTTGCATATTTTTTGAATATTTTTTCAAAAAGGGGTTGACAAACACCCCAAAATTTGGGGCT
>JAFOYD010000166.1 GCA_017391545.1 Lachnospiraceae bacterium | reverse complement strand
GAGCACAGAATGGCAATTGCCATGGCAAGACAGGGTGGTATTGGTATCATCCACAAAAATATGTCGATCGAAGCGCAGGCGGAAGAAGTAGACAAGGTAAAGCGCTCTGAAAATGGTGTTATCACAGATCCTTTTTCACTGACCCCGGATCATACGCTTGCTGATGCTGATGCGTTGATGGCAAAGTTTAGAATTTCCGGTGTGCCAATCACGGAAGGCAGAAAGCTTGTCGGTATCATCACAAACCGTGATTTAAAATTTGAAACAGATTACACAAAGAAAATCAAAGAGTCAATGACTTCTGAGGGACTGATTACAGCCAAGGAAGGCATCACACTTGAGGAGGCTAAGAAAATCCTTGCTGATGCAAGAAAGGAAAAGCTTCCTATTGTTGATGATAATTATAATCTGAAGGGACTTATCACGATCAAGGACATTGAGAAGACAATTAAGTATCCGCTTGCTGCTAAAGATGCACAGGGAAGACTCCTTTGTGGTGCAGGTGTTGGTATTACTGCAAATGTGCTTGAGCGTGTGGAAGCACTCGTTGCTGCAAAGGTTGATGTTATCGTACTCGACAGCGCGCACGGACATTCAGAGAACGTGTTGAGATGTCTTAGAATGATCAAGGAAAAGTATCCTGATCTGCAGGTAATCGCAGGAAACGTAGCAACAGGTGATGGCACAAGAGCACTGATCGAGGCCGGTGCAGATGCTGTTAAGGTAGGTATCGGACCAGGTTCGATCTGTACGACACGAGTTGTTGCAGGTATCGGTGTACCTCAGATCACAGCGATCATGGACTGCTACGCAGTTGCTAAGGAGTATGGTATTCCAATTATTGCAGATGGCGGTATCAAGTATTCCGGTGATATGACAAAGGCGATTGCAGCAGGTGGAAATGTATGTATGATGGGAAGCATCTTTGCAGGTTGTGAGGAGAGTCCTGGAACATTTGAACTGTTCCAGGGTAGAAAATATAAGGTATACAGAGGCATGGGTTCCATAGCAGCTATGGAGAATGGAAGTAAGGATCGTTACTTCCAGTCAGATGCCAAGAAACTTGTTCCTGAGGGCGTTGAGGGACGAGTTGCTTACAAGGGAAATGTGGAGGATACAGTATTCCAGCTGATGGGCGGTCTCCGTTCAGGTATGGGCTATTGTGGAACACCGACAATTGAGGATCTTAAGAACAACGGCAAATTCGTAAAGATTTCGGCTGCCGCACTGAGAGAGAGCCATCCACATGATATTCATATTACGAAAGAGGCACCAAACTACAGTGTCGAAGAATAACGAACACATCGATTAAAGTTCATTTGAGAACAACGTAATATGGTAATTTAAAAATAGTATGAACGCTGTCACAGGATAGTGACAGCGTTCATTTTGTGAAACAGGAAGGGTTGGTACCCTGGATGCTTTATAAAAAATATCGTCTTTATGACGAAGGTATGGAAATCATGATTCCATCACATCTGAAACAGGCAGATTCGTTCATTCCGTCAGCGCATAGCTGGATGTCTGAGGACAGAAGATTGGTCATTAATGTGGCAAGGGGTGGTGCTGATCTGCCGGAAATGAATCTGAGTTTGCGGCTGAATGAATATTACAAGAAATTCAGCAAGGATATTTCTAATTTTGAATGCAGGCATATCAAAAAGCGCAGGATCAATGGTCAGACGTATGGTGAGATGCAGTATTTATCACAAATGATGGGGTATTGCTTTTTCAATATTTTTTTGCTTGGGGCCTATGAGGGCAGAGAGCTTATCGTAACGATTCAATGCATTCATTATGAAGCGAAAGCAAATATGCATATTTTTGAGAATATTTCAGACTCTTTAAGGTTCTTGAGAAAGAGAAAGGAAGATATGGGGGATTTTTGACATGATTGTTAAGGCTAGGGATAGACAGATTTCCTTTTTATTTCAGGATGATGATCCATTTTTGGAGATTGGATGCAGAATACTTGAACAGGAGCAGGTAGAGCAGATGCTTCCGTATGCAAGAAAACAGCAAAATGGCAAGGAAAAGCTGACATTTTATGCAGAACACAACAATGTGGTACTGCTAATGGATATGATATCATCGCTTGAAGAAAATACAGTGATCGACATAATTTGTGAGACGATTTATCTGAATAAAAAAATTGAGGAGAATGGTTTCCTGAAAAAGGAATGCATTTGGTATAAATATGATAATATCTATTTTGACAGTGAGAACAACCATGTCAGAGTAGCCATACTTCCGATATCAGGTGAGCTTCGATACGCAGATGGGATTAACTGGTATGGTCATTTTGAGGAAACGATGACAAATATTGCTTCCTATCTTTCCAAAGATAAGGCAGAACAGCTTGGAAAGCTTGTTTATATGCTCAAGATCGGAAGGATTGCTGAGGAAGAAGTTCTGGCAGAAATTGAACATTGGGGCTGTGGCATGTCAGAGACGTTATCGGTCAGACTTGTGCCACAGCAGGATACGATTCTGAAGCTGTTATACAGTGGCAAGGAAGGCAGACTTGAATTCGTAGTGAACGATGAGGATTTTCTGATTGGTAGAAACGCTGAACTTGCTGAGGGTGCGATTCCTGCCGGTATTTCAAAGGCAGTCAGCAGAAAGCACTGTTTGATTACGAAAATGAATAATAAGTATTTTGTGCAGGATCTAAAGAGTGTTAATCATACATTGCTCAATGGTATCATGATTCCTCCGTATGAGCTTATGGAGCTGGAAAATAATGATATTCTTAGCGTTGCTGACATAGAGTTTCGAGTGACAGAGATTTCTTATGACAGAAAACCTGCGTAGACATAGTTGACATTGATTATGCTTTGTCAGGATATTGGATTTGTAACTATTTGGAGACTGAATGGTTACCATAGATTTTTTATTGGAGAGGAAGAAGATAATGAAAGACACAGTTGAAATCAGATGGCATGGACGTGGTGGTCAGGGAGCGAAAACGGCTGCACTCCTGCTGGCAGATGTGGCATTTAAGACAGGTAAATATGTGCAGGGATTTCCAGAGTATGGTCCGGAGAGAATGGGTGCACCAATTACTGCCTACAACCGAATCAGCAGCAACTCGATTACGGTTCACTCAAACATCTATGAGCCGGATTATGTTGTTGTTGTTGACGAGAGCCTTTTGGAAAGCATCGATGTCACGAAAGGATTGAATCCGGACGGAGCAGTGATTGTCAACTCAGCGCGCAGTAAAGATGAGATTCGTGCAGAACTCAACGGCTACAAAGGTGCGGTATACACGATTGATGCAAAGGAAATATCAATTAAGGCGTTGGGAAAGAATTATCCGAATTCTCCCATGCTGGCAGCCACATTAGCAGTGTCAAAGGTTATGGGCAAGGAAGAATTCCTTACAGAGATGAGAGCTTCCTTCCAGCATAAATTTGCGAAGAAACCGGAAGTAATCGACGGTAACATGATGGCACTTGAACTTGCTTTCGACCACGCAAAATAAGGAGAGAATACATATGGCAAACGAAAAGATATATGACAGGATTAATGAGCAGAGTCCTTGGCAGGACATTACAGAGGGCAACAAGATATTTGAGGCAGCTACATCAAGAGAATTCTGCACAGGTG
>JAFOYD010000165.1 GCA_017391545.1 Lachnospiraceae bacterium | reverse complement strand
GATTCGAACGCGGTCTTACATGGCTTGCCCTGTTTGCGATTTTCAGAGGTCTGTGGACGACGATTGAGTCGAACACCTATTCTTTTATGTTCACGCACCTTTTGCTCTTTAGCCGCGTATCATATATGTGCCTGAAGCTTGCTGTTGCCACGTTCCTACAGTTTGTGAATATTACCTTTCACAGAGGAAAAAGCAAGACGCTGCGCATCCTTACCATATTATCGATTGCAGACTTTTGGATTACTTCCTTCTGTCAGCTCGTATTGGGTGTTGATTTTGCGAACACCGTAGCCATCACTCACATCATCATGCTCGCAGGTGGAAGTTATGCTTGTGTCAACAATGTCAATGCACTCATTGGCAGAAACAACACTCCGAAAGCTACCATGATCAGCAAGCGGAGAAATTCCTATATTGCTCAGATTATATCTACGCTTGCTCTCATCATAGCGTCAGTCATTGACCTCATCCGATATTATGTCGTAAATTCACCTGACGTTGCCAAATACAGCCGCCTGGGTGATCTGACCTATATCGTCATCATGTCCATTTCATTATTTGTTGACTTTATCGTTCTTTTGCAAATGGGACATCAGGCAGAGCAGATCAAGGAGGAGGCCTCTATCGATCCTTTGACAAAGGTCATGAACAGAGCCGCCTTTGAGCATGATATTATGGAGGGAGATTTCAGACAGTGGTCGCAGAAAAGCATTGTCATGCTGGATCTCAACAATCTGAAGTATTATAATGATGTACATGGTCATGAAAAGGGAGACAGCTATATTATCACCTCCAGTCAGATCATCAAAGATGCCTATGAAAAATGGGGAACCACCTATCGCATTGGTGGTGACGAATTTTGTGTAATCACGACAAACTTTACCTTGGAGGATTTCAAAAAAGTCAGAGCTGTTGTTGAAAAACACATGGCAGAAATCAGAGACTCCAATTTTGATATTCACATGGAAATCTCAGCAGGCTATGCCTCCTTTGATCCAACGCTCGACAGTACCCTGAAAGACACTATGAGACGTGCAGATGCTTTTATGTACAAAAGAAAGATGAAACTCAAGCAAAGATCCAATATTGCAGTAGAAAGCCGCAGGTGATTTTGATCACTGCGGCTTTTATTTATTCCATGTTCTCGTTTAGTTGTTTCAGGATTTCCTGTTTCTTTTTCAGAAAAACACTTACGATTTCCGCATCAAACTGCCTTCCAGCCTCCTCCTGTATGATTTCAAATGCCTTCTCTACGGAAAACGGATCCTTATACACCCTTTTTGATACAAGCGCATCAAACACATCTGCCACAGCCATGATTCTTGCGGACAGTGGAATGTCTTCCCCTGATTTACCCTCAGGGTATCCGTTTCCATCCCATTTTTCATGGTGATATCGCGCGATGTCTTTTGCGATCTGTACCATTTGGGCATCTGCATTTTTACCTAATACCGCCTCTACAATCTCACCCCCGTAGGCAGCATGCTCTTTCATGATTTCATATTCCTCCGGTGTAAATTTCCCCGGCTTATTCAAGATTACATCAGATACCTTGATTTTACCCACATCATGAAGTGGTGCAACTTTTACAATAATATCAACATATTTCTCTGTTATGATATCCGGATGCAGGTGCATCCGCAGCATTTCATTCGCTATCACCGACACATATTTTGCCGTATTCTTTACATGATCACCCGTATTTCCGTCCCTGCTCTCAATCAGTGATGCCATGCTTTCAATGACTTCCCATTGAAATTCTTCCATTTTATCAGCCTGCACACGTATTTCTTCTGTCTGTACCTTGACTTTCTCCTCAAGCTGGCTCCGCAACTGCTCAAGCTGCTGTCTTCGCTTCGTGATATTGATCAATGTCAAAATCACCCACACCGTAAAGGTAATCATCCACAGTACGACAAATGCAAGATATGCCACATACCAGGGTTTTTCCCATGTATGCGCTTCTTTCTTAATCAAATATACTTTTTCCAGAAGAATCTCACTCTCATCATCACTCAGGATCTGTAAATGCGCCAGATACCGTCCCGGTTTCAGATTTGATATCTGAATCGGTTCAATTTCTGAGCTTAAGATTGCATTTTCGCTATCACTGATTCCACCAATAAAAAATCTGGTCTTTACTTCAGACAGGGAATACTTCATGATCGATGCTTTTACCGTAAACGTCTTTACATTCTCCGGAATGACAAACACGCCTTCATGATCTTCCAGAACTTTTCCATCATTCAGCACAACGGAAATAGCTGTCTTGAAATTTATATTTTTGGTCTCCAGATCATCCGGATCAAAATAAATAACACCCCTGTTAGCACAGACAAACATCCGACCTTCCTCGTCAAACATATTCCATGCATTTACTGTCAATCCCGCCAGCAGTCCGTCTGTATGATTAAAGAGTCTGTATTTTGCATCACCGTCTTTGATCAGCTGATCCGCATTTACCTGATAAATACCTGCACTGGATAACACGTAAGCAATGTCACCTTGTATCATGATGTCATAGTTGTCAAAATAAGGGAATTTTTCAATCGGCCTTACAGTATCATTCTCCATATAACACAGGGAATTGCTTGCAATAACAAAATATCCATCTTTATATGGTTTCATTTTGAGCACGACCTCTGATGGAAGGCCTTCCTCGATACCGATATGTTTCACTATCTTTTTATTTTCAATGACATAGATACCGGCACCATCTGTGGCGGCATACAACCGTCCGTCCTTGTCCTCATACATATGTAAAATCTGAGAGTTATCCAACCCTTCCTTCGTCGTTATTTTTCCAACGACTTCATCGTTCTTTATAAAGTTAATACCATCGCTCGAACCTGCTGCAATACTTCCGTCGCAAAGTTCTATGGCACATCTGAACCGGTTATTAATCGTCTTCTTGTTCCATTCATTAAACGTTGTGATAATGCCATCAGGACTATAACGCACAAGCCCCGCATCACCATATGTACAAATCCAGATATTTTCATGCGAGTCTTTCATAATGCAGCGCACTCTGGTGTCCTTTACAAGTTCCGTCAGTTCATTTTCCACTGTTCCATAATCGTCTGCATTTAAGATCACAAGACCATTATCTGTCCCGCAGTAATATCTGTTCTGATGCAGTAACACTGCGTTTGCGACACTGCTTTCTATCCCTGCTTCTGCAAAGATATCGACAAACTTGCTTTTGGAAAGCTTCATGACTCCATAGCGCGAGGATGCAAACCAAATATTACCCTCGTAGTCCTCATGCATGCATTCAATCGATGCGTCAAAGTTGTCAAATTTCATTTTTTTGACTGTTCTCATTCCTTTTTGATCAGAAGTCATGTATCCGATTCCACTGTCCGAACAGATCCATACGCGCTGTTCACTATCTTCCTTTATCTCAGTAATGTTATTAAGACCATCAGTCTCGATTTTGACATTCATCCTGGCAAGGTTCGAATACAACTCAAACTGCTCCAGATACCCTCCTTCGGTGCCTGCCCACAGCTTGCCATCAATCAATGCCACGCAGGAATAATACTGCTTCTTATCTTCCGGCTCTATGACATATCTGACCTGATCATTGTACAGAACGAACATTTTTCCGGTATTGGTCGTTCCAATCATTCTTCCATTGTAGGGAAGAATGGATGTAACATATACAATTTCATTTCTGAGCACATTGATCTGAATCTTGCCCGTCTCATCAATTTTTAATTTGCACAGATTATCGGTGGTTCCAACATAGATGCTGCCATCTTCCGCTTCCGCAAAGCATCGTATGGAATTAGCAGGAAGTCCGTCCTCTGTTGTAACCGACACAAATGTCTTATCATCATACATTGCGATTCCACTATCATTTGTCCCGATCCACAACCTTCCGGTATGATCCGTCAAAAGGGACGTCACACTTGAGATGCCACTTTCATGAATGAACTCAAACTCTCTTCCATTATAGCGTGTAAGACCCGCATAACTTCCAATCCAGATGTACCCGTCATCCGTCTCAGCAATATCATTTGCAGCCGAGGCCGGCATGCCTGATCGGCTGTCATAGATCGTGCTGACAAAATTGTCATCAGAAGACGCTTCTTCTGCATCTACAACAAATGATGTACTAAACATGACCATCGCAAGAATCAGTGCTGTCATACCCTTTGTGAATGCACCTGACTTTTTCTTCCAATATCCAAGAATCAATCGAATCATTCCAAAAGCAATCATCACACTGATCTGTTTGTCAATGATCTCAATGATTGCCTCTGCTCCAAGACTGCAGATCAAAGGAGAAAAACCATACCAGTTAAGCATATCAAAAAAGGTGTCCGCCCAGAAATTACCTGTTTTCCCACCACTAAAATACAAGTTGACCGGTGTTGACAAAATGATTGCCACGACTCCAATCAAAAAGCTCGACATCACAGCAGTTGTAAGTCTGTCCAGATACCCTCGCTTTACACACAGGCAACATACCAGTCCAACGATAATACTTATAAACATATATTCTGCTGCACTATGCTCTACCATAAAAAACAGCAGATTTCCAGATACACCTGTTATTACCACACCAACAGGGCCCATAAAATATGCTGCTACAAATGTACCAACCACGTCAAGCCAAAGCGGAAGATTGAATCTATGTGCAATCAGTTTTCCCAACAGATTAATAACAACACAAACAAAAATCAGCAATATCTTCTGTTTGACTCCCAGTTTTTTATTTCGATCTCTCATAACTTACCTCCATCTGCATAAGCGATGAAACTTCCTTTATATTCTATTATAAGCTCTATAATTATCTGACTGCAATAGTAATATATGCTTATTTTTCAGTTTTTACAACCAAGTAAGCTTGTCCTACTTGCTACGGCAAAATCGTGTGCATTAAAAAAGAGCATTCTTAGCGAATGCCCCTTTATCATCGGAAATTTTAGTCCTGTGCGACTACTTCCTTATAAAATTCAGAATAATCGGTTCTCTTTTCCTTTGTAAATTGAATTGCAGATCTGGGGTGCTGATTGAGCTGGCCTGTCATCATATATTGCAGATCATATCCCCATACAACACCATCAGCCTTCAATTTATTGATATATTTCTCAATAAACTGTATCGCATAGTAATTTTTGTACTTCGGATTATGCAGGAAGCCGAGTAAAAGCTCCATGGCACAATTACCTGCACCTCTTCCCATACCTGCATAGGTTGCATCGAGCCAGTCAACACCGTCACCAACGGCCTCAATCGTATTGGCAAATGCAAGCTGCTGATTGTTATGTGCATGGATGCCAAGCTTTTTGTTATACTTGGTCGCAAACTCCAGATACAGGTCAGATATACGCGCAATCTGCTCCGGGTATAAGGAACCATAGCTGTCAACAATATAAAATACATCTACAGGTGTCTTTCCCAATATATCGAGGGCTACTTTTAAATCACTTTCCTGACCATTGGAAATTGCCATAATGTTGCAGCTGACCTCGTATCCTTTCATTTTGGCATCTTCAATCATATCTGCTGCTTCCGGTATTGTATTCAGGTATGTTGCCACACGAATCAAATCGATTGGGCTGTCCTCGCGATATGCAATATCACTTTTATATTCACATCTTCCCACGTCCGCCATGACTGCCAGCTTCAGATTGGTATTGTTATCGCCTACAATGGCTCTTATATCATCATCATTGCAGAACTTCCATTTACCAAATTTGCTCTCATCAAACATCTCTTTTGACGCTTTGTAACCCATCTCCATATAGTCTACGCCAGCCTTGAGGTTTGTCTCATACAATGCCTTGACAAACTCATCCGTAAAGTAAAAGTCATTCACAAGACCGCCATCCCGCAGTGTCGCGTCAACGACCTTGATGCTCGAACGATAATCCATCAAACTAACGATTTCTTTCATTTTCATATACTCCTATGTCGTTTATTTGGAACATGTAATTTCCATAACCTTTACACATTTTAACACATTAAAGTGCAAAAGTCTACTATTGGTTACAGAAACTTCATAACGATCATCGCTGCAATGCCAAGCAGGGATACAATATTAGTCACTACCAGCACAACATTTAGTTTGGACTGCTGCGCATAATGCTTCTTCTCCAATTGTTTTACTTCCTGAATGGCAGTCAGGGTATTTTCGTCAGATATGGCGTTCAGTTTTTTTCTGTGTTCCTCTAATCTTTCGAGAACCAGCGCATTATCCGATGTATGCTTCAATTTTTCCAGTTCTTCTTTCAATGCGCTCATATTTTCACCATTTCTCATGATACTTGCCTTTTCAAGAGAGTTGGCATATTCCAGTTTTTTGCAAAGATCCTCATTTCCTTCTGCAATCAGTTTCTTCTCGTCTTCGATCAGGGCAGAGACCTGTGGCATGATTTGGTCTAATTTACGCCCGAACTGCTGCAGGGCTGCTATTTTATCACCCAGATCACTTGTTACTTCAGATACCTTCTCTTCACAGATCTTACACTCATTTTTACATTCATCTAGCTTTTTGTTGAGCATTCCAAACTGCAGATCTACATAAGCGCCAAAGGAGACCTCCATATTTCCGTTTGACAGGACATCCTCAAGACACTGCTCCAGTTCATTTACTATTGATTCCGATGACATTGAACCATTCTGCGCTGCGATCTGTTTCAATTCATTCACTGCAGTCGAAAGCGAATCATCCATTTTCTCTGTAATTTTTGATACAATCAGTTCATTAAAGAGTACATCAAGTTCATTTGTAACACTATTTTCCATTAACACACAACCTCATTTCCGATGATATTATTAAAATCCTTCTCAAGCAGGGCGATGAACAAAAGGGTACTGACCTTCTCATCTGGCGGAAGACTGTCTAGTTGATCCAGCAATTGATCTTTCTGCTTTGTAAATTCCTCAGATGAAATTGCAGCATAATTTTTCAGCCATTCCTGATCCTTTTCCCGGTTCTTTGCCAGTATCAAACGTTCTTCCAATGCATCCTGCAATGCTTCATTCAGTCTCGCAATCTCATTTCTGCCCTGTTCTGTATCCTGGTTACACTGTTTTCGCAATTGCGAATATTTGTCATATTCATCCTTGATTTTTTTATTTTGTTTTAGATATTCCGTTTTTTTCGTCTTGTAGATGCTGTTGAGTTTTTTCTCGATACGTACAAACAGTTCTTCTGCCATGAAACTGCATTTGATTCGATAGACTTTATCAAACATCGAAAGCCACCCTGCAGGAGATACGATCTTCTCAAGTTCTGCATCAATCGGAATATCATCAATGATGGCCTGATATAGCTGCTCACAGTTTTCCATGCCGATGTAACCACTGATCGTCTGCTGTAATGCGTCTGAAATATACATCATAATCTGATTCTCACAGATTCCTGACAGCATTTTACCGGCATCCCTTCTTTTCCCACCAAGATACCCATCCATGGATTTGATAAACCTGTTTTTGTATTCTTTTATGGGAAAATGAATCTTGGAATCTCTGACATAACAATATTTTTCAACAGCCTCTTTGTTGTTTGCAAGCATACAATCATACTCTGGAATCAGCTTTTCTCTTTCTTCGATTTCTACCTCTACAGCTTTGATCTGTTCCTGTATCTCCTGAATTTTTTCATCAATCGCCGTAATCTGCTGTCTGGCATATTCATCGGAATCAGCATTCATCGTGGCAATGATATTTTCAAGAGTCATATCTGCCCTATTTCCCTGTTGTTTGTATTGTTCTGAGATCCTAAAACCTTCAGACCTGCAGCTTAACTGCTTCTCCATACGCTCTATTGTATTATTCTGCCACTGAAACCGATTTTCTAACAACATTTCTAACGTCATATGTATCTATTGTAACCTCCATAACATTGCCTTGCGTCTTCCTAAACTTTTTTGGTTTCGTCACACTTTTTCTGCCATATTTTCTAATAAATCATACATTAATTATATTATGTAATCAATTTTTAGTCAATTCAATCATATAAAAAAATAAAGCGCTGCACCGCTTTATTTTTATACTTCACTCTCTTAATACTTTTCGCGCCGCTAATGCAAACGTCACTGCATGTACCGTAAGCGTAATCGTCCACGTGATCGGATAAGACAGATAGACTGTTGTAAGGCTGTGATACTGCGGAAGCTGAAATACGGTCGCAATCCATACAAGCCGCAGCCCACACGCTCCGACAAGCGACACAATCATTGGAATCACAGAATATCCGATTCCGCGCAGTGCACCCACAAGCACATCCATAATGCCACAAAGCGCATATATCGTGCAGATAATCCTCAGTCTCGCCATGCCTGCCGCAATGACCTCTGCGTTCGATGAGTACATACGCAGCAGACTTTCCCCGAAAAATACTGCCAGGTTTCCCAATATGACACCCGTTGCAATCACATAAATCTCTCCGGCTGCCAGTATTTTGTAGATCCGTTTATATTCCTTTGCCCCAAAGTTCTGGCTCGTAAAAGATATTGTTGCCTGATAAAAAGTGTTCATTGCCATATAGACAAAGCCCTCAATATTGGATGCTGCAGAGTTGCCTGCTACCGCAATCGGGCCAAAAGAATTTACTGCCGACTGAATCACGACGTTTGACAGTGAAAACACAGTGCCCTGAAATCCTGCCGGAAGCCCAATCTTCAGAATTTTAGCAAGCTTATCCTTTGAAATGGAAAGCGCCTTTAGTTCCAGTTGAATACCACCCTGCTCCTTCATCAGGCATCTTACCACCAGTGCTGCCGATATGGTCTGTGAGATGACGGTGGCCAGCCCTACTCCGGCTACACCCATCTGACAGATAATGACAAAAAACAGGTTTAAGATCACATTGATGATGCCTGCGCCAAGCAGATAATACAGCGGCCTTTTCGTATCCCCGACTGCCCGAAGAATTGCGCTTCCAAAGTTATAGACCATCATGGAAGGCATGCCAAGAAACAAAATCCGAAGATACAGCGCTGCCAGGCCAATGACCTCTGACGGGGCTTTCATCAGCTCCAAAAGGAATCGTGCTCCAACAACACCCACGATTGTCAAAATCACACCACTATATATACTTAGCAGCATTGAGGTATGTACCGTTTCCCTAAGATCGGCCTCCTTTTTCGCACCATAATACTGGGCTGTAAGTACATTCGTACCTACGGACAGTCCGATAAAAAGATTCGTAAACAGATTGATCAGAGCAGTATTCGAACCAACGGCCGCCAATGCATTATCCCCGGCAAAACGACCTACGACAACGATATCCGCCGCATTGAACAATAATTGAAGAATGCTTGAACACATCAGCGGTATGGCGAAAAGCAGCATTTTCCGAAATACGGAACCGCTGCACATATCAATTTCATATTTCTTTTTCATTTGCGTAATCCCTTTGGGTAGTGATTCTTCATGACCTGTCCGGCAAGCTTTCCCCATCCTATGCTGTAGCCTTTATAAGTCATCAGATACCATCCCTTTTCCCCATCATAATTTAGCGTCATTCCACTTAAGTATGCCCGCGCATCAGCATCGTTTGAAAGCTCCATGGAATGCTTTGCATCCTTTGTCGAAAGTGCCAGCGCCAATGCATGGGAAGGTTCAAAACGTTTTTTCTTGAGTGTTCCCAGATGAAGTCCCGGACGAAGCACCTTTAGTTTTTTCACTGACGGCATATCCTTTGGCATGAGATAAAGCTGCTCTCCAAACAAAAGCAGGCAATCCTCACAGCCCTCCAAAAGCTCTGTCTTCAATGTTTCCTCACAGAATTGCTGCAGCTCCTTTGCCTCCTTGATGCTGATTCCTTTTTGTGTGCCATTTGCCAGATAGCCCTGATAGCCTTCCGGCACCTCGCCAGCTTTTTCAAGTACAGCCAGGTAATGCCCTTCTCCATTGATCAGGTGTGGAAACAGTCTGACAGTATGCTTCAAATCATCCATCCCACTGTTATTTTCACCATAATACGCCCACGCCGGTACGCCCTGTGTCATTCCATCATACACCTGTGTCTCTACGATTCGATACGCTGGGTGGCGTTCTAAAAATCTTGCGACACTTCCTTCATTCTCCGCCGGTGCAAAGGTACAGGTGGAATATACAAGTCTCCCGCCTGGACGAAGCATCACATCAGCACAATCGAGAATCTCATCCTGTCTCGCAGCACAAAGCTGTACATTTTCAAGGCTCCACTCATCACATGCCTCCTCATTCTTTCGAAACATTCCCTCACCGGAGCAGGGGGCATCCACAAGGATACGATCAAAATATTCGTCAAACACTTCCGAAAGATGCTGTGGCGTCTCGTTGGTGACAAGCGCATTGCGGATTCCCATACGTTCCACATTCTCAGACAGGATTTTTGCCCTTGCCGGATGAATCTCATTGCATACAAGAATCCCTTCATTCTGCATATACGAGGCAATCTGCGTCGTTTTTCCTCCGGGTGCAGCGCACAAATCAAGGACACGTTCTCCCGGCTTTGCCTCTAAGCATGCCGCCGGATACATGGCACTTGGCTCCTGTATGTAGTACACCCCAGCCTCATGGAGCGGGTGTTTTCCCGGCTGACTTTTACTGTCATAGTAAAAGCCTCTTTTCTCCCATGGAACTGCCTGCAAGCCGGAAAATGGTGCTTTTTCGAGAAATTCTTCCGTTGTTCCTTTCAGTGCATTCACCCTAAGTGCCTGATATTTTTCTTTTTCATAACTAAGCAGGAAAGCAGGATACGCTTCTTTCAGCATATCCTGCATCCTGTTTGCAAAATCCTGCGGTAGATTTATCATAATACCAATCCTTTACTCTCATCACAGCCAAGAATAATGTTGAGACACTGGACTGCTGCACCGGAAGCACCTTTTCCAAGGTTATCAAAGCGTGTGCTCACTAACAGCCTGTCCTCATTTCCTGTCACATAGATTTCGATGCCATCCCAGCCAGAGCACGTATTTCCTGCAAGGAAACCATTGTAATCTGCTTCCTTTCCAAACGGCATGACCTTGATGAACTGTTCGCCCTCGTAATACTTGGCAAACATCTCCTGTACCTGTTGCGGTGTCGGCTTTCCATTCAGCAGATCGGTGTAGAACTGCAATGTCACTACCATACCACTGTAATAATCACAGATGAGTGGTGAGAAGAGTGGCATCTTGTCAAGTCCTGTGATCTTCTGCATTTCCTTCAAGTGCTTATGATTCTGCGAAAGCGCATACTCTCTCGGCGCGTCCAGCTCCTTGTCGCGCCCCTCTGCCTCATATACGGCTATTGTCTTTTTGCCTGCTCCGCTGTAGCCTGACATGGCAAATGCGGATACAGGATAATCCTTTGGCAGGATTCCCTCTGCCACCATCGGGTAAGCAATGGTGATAAAGCCTGTGGCATAACAGCCTGGCACTGCAATTCGCTTTCCGGTCCTGATTGCCTCTCTGTGTGCCGCTGAAAGCTCCGGATAGCCGTATGCCCAGCCTTCCTCTGTCCGATGTGCTGTCGATGTATCGATAATAATCGTATTCTCATTTTCTACCATTGCCACTGCCTCTCTTGCAGCTGCATCCGGCAGACAAAGAAATGTGATATCTGATGCATTGATGTATTTTCTGATCTCATCCGGGTCCTTTCTGAGCTCTGATGGTATTTTTAAAATTTCAATATCATCACGTCCCTCAAAGCGCTCAAAAATACGAAGCCCCGTCGTTCCTTCACTTCCGTCAATAAAAACCTTTTTCATCTGTTTCTCCTTATCCTCTAATTTGTTTGCTATCCTTTATGATATGCCGTTTCACTGCAAACGTCAAGCTACTTATAGATGATAAATACGCTACCACTTAAAAAGCACGACTCCCACAATCGCCACCAGTGCCCCGAGCACCTTTCTCCAGCTAAATGGCTGTTTTTCGACGCCGAACATGCCAAAAAGCTCTATGATATAGGCAACGATAATCTGTGAGATCACGATGAGCATGACTGCTTTTGCAGGGCCTAAGCTGTCCATGCTCTTAATGACTGTCAGTGTGATAAAGGCGCCAATCACACCGCCAAACAGAAAATATTTCGGCTCTACCGCAAGCACCTCACGAAACGAAGTTCTGTCTGTAAAAAGCCATGCCACAAAGCAGACAATAAATGCCGTGAACTGCACAAACACATTGGCGGCCCACATACTTGAGTTTTCGGTCACCTTGGTATTAAATACGCCCTGTACGCTCATAAGCGCTCCTGATAGAAGTGCAATGAAAAATCCAATCATATCTGTTATCCTCCATTTTATTAGGGAATTATTATAGGTATATGATTGGATTTTTTTCACAAATTTATTCAGTTGTTGTCTCAGAAGTCCCCGGCTCCTCAACATCCATTTCTCCGGTTCCTTCCTCGTATTCTACAGCGGGCAGAAGCTCTACCTCCGGGTCTTCTAATGGTTCTTCCGTTACAGGCTCCCCTGCAAGCTGTGTCTTAATCTGCTCAGAAAGCTGCCTGATCTGCGTATTGGCATCCGCTCCATCCCATACCTTGGCAAAGCAGATTTCAAGCTCAACCCAGAAATTACTTGCCTCGAGCATCTTCGTGACAGGTACAGACTCTGCATAGTTTGCCATAAACGCAGCTTCATGCGCATCTTCATACTGTTCCTGTGTGACTGCTGACAGTTTTCCTGTCATTCGGTACAGGTCAGCACTGGCATTGCGAACCAGATATTCCATGAACTGTCCTGCTAATTCCTTCTGTGACGAATACCCATTGATTACCAGTGCATTGGTCACAGACATTCCCTTTGTAGCCATCTCATGATTGATATCGGGCAATTGTGCGATACCATATTCATAGGCAAATTCACCATTTGCAGCAGCTTCATCAAGTCTTCTGATACAATCGCTTGTCGCAATCGTATAGATGGTCTTTCCATCCTGAAACTCCTGCATGATCGTATCATAGTTGACTTCCTTCGTCTCAATAGAGAAGAACTGGTTCAGCTCCTGATAGACCTTCAG
>JAFOYD010000164.1 GCA_017391545.1 Lachnospiraceae bacterium | reverse complement strand
GCCTGCTCCACTGCTGCAGTATGCGTGAGCATTCTCTGCTCCTGTATCATCTCGGCGATGCCAATATTGGAAGACTCCCCCCTCATCTCCCTGTGCACGCTGACTGATGGCTCCATTCTCATCAAGCGCATGACTGGCAAGCAGCGCATTTCTGGCATCGAGCAGCCTCGGCAGTGCCACAATTCCTGCGTTAATTTTCACACGCTGGTCAATTGGAAGTCGATCAATCTGCCCTCTGTTCTGCTGAAACCACGCTAACAGATCACAGGCACGCATGATGCGTTTGATGTCGATATGCTGCCTGGAACCCTTAATCATGGTAATATTAAATAAATCTGTGGATACATCCACTGCACCTGCCGCCTTTTTGATATCTTTTTCACTGCTTTTTTCCAGTTTTTTCTGTTCTTTTTTCCAGTCCTTTTGATACCGGACAAGGTTTCGCTGCATGGCGGCTGTTTCCATTGTGACATTACTGCCATGCAGAATCTGATTCTCCTCATATTGTTTTCTGCGCTTGTCGCGGCTCTTTTTACTCTCCGCCTCAATGTCCTTCTGCGTATTCCTCGCATGCTCCATCGCCAGATCATTTTGTGCTTCAAGCTCCCTGCTCAGCATACCGCCATAATACTCAGTCTCATTCCTGCCAAGCATTGTACGTTCCCTGACCTGTAGCTGTGAATCTCTCAACATATGCTCACTTTGCTGCTGAAAATGCAGTTCCTGCTGTTTGAATCGCTCTTTCTCCTGTATCGATATATGTTCAATCATTCACTCACCTCACTCCCAGAACCGAATCAGTACATATGTAAAAAATCACATCTGCTGCCATCGATATTCCAAATACAGACAGTTGATGTCATCCTGATACTCATACCATGCCCTGTCTGTCATATTTTTCACCATATATATTCCAAGTCCTCCAATTCTGCGCTCACTCTCTGGAAGTGTGACGTCAGGCTTCTCACGTGCTAACGGATTAAATGGTATCCCGCTGTCTTTAAAGACCAGCGTAAGTACCTTTTCCTGTGGACTATCCTGATAAATCCTTTCCTCAATTGTCACATCACCTGTCATGTCACGATACGCATAGCTTGCGATGTTCACAAAGATTTCTTCTGCACAGATTCCGATTTCTGTTCGTTTCTCTTCCGGGCATCCTGCATCTGTCAAATCCATATTCAGTCTGTCAAGCAGTTCACCCAAAACGCTCCGCCTTGCGTCAAGTCTGATTTTTCTGTCTATTGCTGTAGTTCTTCTTTCTATCATATCCAGCACCTTTTATCAATGTTGACACGTTCATCATTTGCATTACTTATCATTTTTGAATAATATGTGCCCTATTTACAATTATTTTATCATCTCAATACTTCATTGTCAGTCTTCTCATGATAATCTTTAACAAATCTTAAAAAAACAAAACATGATTACAAAAGCCCCACAGAAATTCATTTCTGAATCCTGTGGGGCGCATTTGTGATCATAAACCTTCAAGGCAGCATGGTTCTTCATTTACTCCCTGAGAACATAGATTCCTTCCCTGATTGCTATACATCTTGTATCGGGCACAAGTCGGTTCACAAGATCCTCGGAATGCTCTGTTACTGCGGCAACCGTAATCGTCACATCATTCCCGTATTTTTTCCTGATTCTGTCAAATGCAGCAATGACCATCAGCATAAAGGTCATGGACTTGTCACTGCAGGCATAGGCAAAGGAAAGCTCCAGTCCATCCTCAGATTCTTTTATCAGCAGGATTCCCTCGATCTTTTTGTTGCACACTCTTGCCACGCTCAGCTGTGAGGAATAGCTTTTCCAGCTGATTGGAAGTTCGATCAGATCTGCATCATCAACACCCTCCAGATGCTTTTCAAAGTCTGTCTTCCACTCGCGCAAAAGGTCTGATATCCCAAGGATTTTGCTACAATCGACTTTCTTTTCAATGCCCTGTGGAAGGGTAACCTGGGCAGGTGTAAAGGAATAGACCGGTATGGTCCTGTCACGAAACCAAAATGCAAAGCTTTCAAGAAACGGTTCCAGTCCCTCAGGCGGTTCATCAGGGTTATAGCGAACAAGCAGATTGTCTCCCATATCCTCGCGCATCATATTTTCGATTGCCCGTATCAAAAGTACTGTCCCATATCCCTGACGCCTGCTTCCCTGTTCCACGTAGATCCAGTCAAGCAGATAATTTCCATTATACAGGGAATAGACAGTGACACCTTTTGGATGTCCGTCCTCTGCGCAACATAACAGGGTACCTCTTCCTGCCCTGACACCTGCTAAAATACATTTTGGAATGCAGGCTTCCAGATACCTGAAGTCTGCCGAATTAACCGAGAAAATATCCATCATCATTCCTCTTCCTTTGTCTCGAATTTTTCATAGTTTGCCTTGAGAATCAAAAGCATCAGCTCCAGAATATCCTCACTGCGATCGACTGCCCTGTCAATATCCTCATCCTCTCCGAATACGAGCGAATAGCGGTAATACAGCTGGCTGTCCTCATCATAGATTCCCATATGTCCAAGCGGTGCATAGCAGTTGAATTCATCTATGACGGGCCTTAGCTTCTCAATCAGCTCTGCCGGAAGACCGCTTGCAATATAGGTATAGAACTGCAGAATCGGATTGGTATCCAGATTGTAAAAGGTCATCTCCATCACCATCGGTACCGGCTGTTCATCAGACAGAACAAAACCGCAGCGCAGCGTCAGAAGGTCATTTTCAGTATCCTCCTCCTTCTGCACGGAAAAACCATACTCCATGAGATTTTCACCAAGCTTCTTAATTACTTCTTTCTTAAAATTATTTTGCATTGTCTTTTTTCCTTTCGATTTTAATATCCTTTACATCATAGACACCATCATTTCAACTATTCCCTTGTGACAAAATCAAAAACTGATCCCACAAAATTGGTAAAGCGCTTCCATTTTCCCGGTGCAAAGTCCTTGCTCCGCTCCAGTCGCTTTTTATAGATTTCATTTGCTGCCTTGATCGGATTTGCCGCCTGACTGCTGTTTGCGCCCAATGCCTTCATGATTTCAGCGCGTGTTGCATGATCGCCAACTCCGATCGCACGCCGCGTTTTTTTTCTAAGGTCCATGATTGTCGCATTATTATCCTTCTCCAACAGGCTGCTACTGTCCGCAGCCATCTTTCTGATGCCGGCTTCAGACCATTTACCTGTTTTTGTACCCATAAATTTCAGTACTGTATGCTTAATGTCCCTATTAGACAGATTTTTGAATTCCTCGTTGCTATGTATTTTTTCAAATACACTTTTGATCTGCTCTTTTAGATAGTCTCTGCGAAGACCAGCCTTTTTGGTGGCAGTATACCTGTCAGAAGCAAAATTTGCTACGCCTGCCGCACCGGAAATAGCTCCTGTGACAACAGCAGTTACTCCCAAATATTTAAATGCTGAACCTGCTGCACTTGCATATCCTGAAGCAGCGTGCACTGCACTGTTCATCTTGTCAAGATCAGCAGTCTTATTTGCCGACTCAAGCATATGGGTCAGTCTTTCCAGTTCCTTTTTTTCATTTTCCGGAACATTTTTCATCTTTTTGAACTCATTGATCTGATTCTGAGTGTTCGCCAGACGTTCCTTCGCCTGCTCATAATTTACCTGTGACGTTACTGCGTCCACCAGTGAGTTAATTCCCAATATGCCTAATTGCATATTATCAGTGAATGTCTTTGAAGCACCAGAGAATTTTTCAACAACGCGCACAATATCAGCCACACCTGTGACCGCTTTTGCTGTATCTTCGACTGACAGATTTCCACTTGCCACACCATCTGCAAATTTTGCTACTGCACCGATATCTGCAACCACGCCTGCACCCTCTGCCAGTTTGTCCAGCCCGCTTTTTATGGCTGACTTGTTGTTCGTTATAAAACCTGCGACCTTTCCTGCCGTATCCAGGACCCCATCGGAATTGATTCCTGATGCCACAAGTTTTCCATACCCTGCAAATTTGCCTGCCGTCGCAATTTTGCCAAACGCAGATGACTGTTTCGTTTCATCCCGGATTTTTTCCCCATCAAGCAGAAGCGCATTCTCCAGTTGCTGCGTCTCTGTATCTGATTTCAGCCAGTTTTCAAGCTTTGCAATATCATCTGTTCTTCTACTGTCGTACTTCAGGATAAATTCGATGATTTCCTCGTTCTCCTCCTGCTCTTCAACAGAAAGACTATTGATCGAACGTCCACCCAGAAAGTTCTGGAATTTGTCTGCTTTCCTCTCCATTTCCTCCTGTTCTTCCGGCTTAAGCTTTTCATAAACCACATTGTTTGCCTGTTGTACAGTATCATTAATGGCATATTCTTCCAATCCATAAACTTCAGCAAGCTCGAGTCTCATCGCAATCGTCAGCGGTTTGTTCTCACATACTCCCCGGAGCATCCTCCCTAAACGCCTGCTTTGGTGGAGGGCCATCATATACTTCCCGTCGTGCTCGCAGGCCCTGATTTTGATACGAAGTTTTCCCATTAGCACCTTATCCTGACTGTCCTTTTTTATGAGCTCTTTAAGCAGCATCACATATGAGGCCCTCTCCTCATTCATCTGCACATACTGTTCATATACGGTCAGATAATTGTGTGCAAGTTTTGTGGCACCGATTACTTTTTCGTCCGAAACCTTATCTAAAAGCATACCACACTCTTTGTCTTTTGCTGTTTCTGCCTGCTGTGTCTGCTGATGAACCTTTGTCTTCATGGTTTGGAGCATACCCATTTCTTTCTCTGTAAATTCGATATCCTTTCCCGAATTAAAAAGGGATCGATTGATTGCACTTTTATATTCATCGACAATATCCTGCAACCCCTCCGAATGACCAAGCATCTCACGCTCCCTGATCAACTCCGTAATCCCACTGTTTGCAGATTCCTTCCTTACAGCATTAAAGTCCTCATGCAGCTCACCATTCTCATCAAAGCCATTCTCATATAAAAGAGTATTTGTTGCGACCTCCAATGCCCCCTGTGCAGCCATAGCAGTCCTAAGCCTGACCTGCTGTTCCATGCTAAGCTGATGCATCATTTCCGGAAGCTTTGGATGGCATACAAGCGCTCTTAAAAGATTTCTTGTATGTAATATCTTTTTGATGTCAATGTGCTGCTTAGAACCTTGTATGACAGTAATATCAAACATATTTCCGGATACATCAAGGTCATCAACTGCCTTCTTAAAATCATCAATACGATTCAGGTTCATGTTCTTCTGCTCTTTTTCCCATGACTTATTGAATCTTTCAATGTTTCTTTCCATGGCAGCTGTTTCCATCGTTACACGATCGCCATATTTCAAACGTTCTTCTGCATACTGCTCACGGCGCTTATCCTTACTCTTATCACTCTCTGCCTTGATATCACTCTGAAATCGTTTCGCATTTTCCAAAACAATGTCATTCTGCGCCTCCACATGGGAACGCAGCATACCACCATATTGCTCCCTGTCAGCATGGGAAAGCACTGTTCGATTTGTCAAGTGTTCATCCACAGATTTTAATTTCTGTGCTTCAAGCTGCTTATACTTTTGTTCATTGCTAATCAACATCTGCATGTTTTCCATATTGTTAATCATCCTCTCTGTCGCCTAAGCCCACCATATAGGCATATGGCTCAAAATCGGCTCTTGTGAAGACCTTTCCTGTCTTGACAAACTCATACTTGATCGCATTCAGGTAATGCTTCATGCCGACCGTCTTGCCGTCACCATCTGCCGCTGCCAGAAAGGCTGCGTTCAAGATGCAGTTCTTGATATTACCACCTACGAATTCAAAGCGCTCTGCCAGGAAACGGATATCCACATCATCTGCAAGCGGTGTTCCTTTTGGGATGGTCGTGCGCCACAGCATCTCTCTGGTATCAGGATCAGGAAACTGAAACTCGACAATATATTTCATACGTCTGAAGAATGCCGGGTCAATGTTATGCTTGTAGTTCGTGGCAAGAACGGACACGCCGTCATATGCCTCGACCTCCTGCAAAAGCAGCGCTGTCTTGTTGTTGTTGGATGCCTGGTTACTTCCTCCGTCATCGGAGCGCTTCGCAAACAGCGTATCACACTCATCGAAAAAGAGGACGACATTGCACTTCTTTGCCTCACGGAAAATCATGGAGATGGATTTCTCCGTCTCACCGACATACTTGTCAATGACCTTTGACAAATCGACTCTGTACAGCTCCAGATTCAGCTCATGGGCAATGACCTGTGCACACATGGACTTACCAGTACCGGGTGCACCAAACAGCAGAATCGACAGACCGCGTCCGTAAGGGTACTTTTTCGTGTAATCCCAGTTGTCATAGACCTGTTTTTTGAAGTTCATCTGGTCGATGGCATGTTGCAGGGTCTCACGCTGGCTCGCATTCATGACAATATCCTCAAAACCAAAGTTCGCCTTAACCTTCGTCGCTTTTTGCGTCAGCTCCGAGCTCATCTGATTGTAACAGCCCTCGAAAAGCTTCGCCCTTGAAATCTGAATTTCATGATTCATAATGGCAAAGCTCTTTGCCTGATAGAGTGCGGACTTAATCTTGCCGGGCGTAAAGAGAAATTTTGTCGCCATCTCCGGAAGTTCCACCTCATCGGCAAGGGCGTAGCCCTGTGCGAAATAGTTCCAGCAGTCCTCACGCTCCTGATTGCCCGGTGTCGGCAGCTCCAGCTCCGTGAAATCACTGTCCGTCACACTCTTTAATGGCAGCTTGTCACGGCTCATCAGAAAGATGAGAATATCATGCTCCCGCAGTTTTGACACGGCAAGATCCATATATCCGATATACTTTTCCTTTTCCTCTTCCCGGAAATCCAGTTCATTCAAGCAGCAGCACGAATCTGTGAAAATGCATTCCCTGTTTACTGCCCAGAGTGCCTTTTCCACAAATCCAAAGTCGTAAGCAAAGAGCTTCTTGCAGTTCATGGTGATCGCATTGATCTGATTTTTCCTGCAGAATTGTTTAATAAAAAATTTTCTGCCGCTCCCTTCATCACCGTACCAGCTGAAAATGCGCACGCCCTGCTCATAGGAAATCTCCATCGCCTCAAGCTGTGCTGAGTTCGCCATAATGGGATCAAGCTCCTTGTCATCTGTCAGCATATGAAAAAAGCGCGCATAGTTCTCATCAAGACGCAGCGGATTTTGTCCGAACAGAAAATCAATCAGACGCTTGTCCGGGGACAGAACCGTAGAAAACGGCATATTCGAATTGACGCGCAGCTCCATGATGGGAAGGAGCTGTTCCAGGCAGACGGACATCTCGCTGTATGCCGTCGTGATTGCATAGTGACTGCCAAAGTACATCCGACCGGCGGACTCCACTGTTGGCGCTGTGAGGTTGCCATTCTCATTGACGACCTGAAAGACGGAAGCATAGCTTGTCTGTGTGGAGGACAATACCGCACTCGCCAATGCAAAGATGGTAAAATGTCCAAAAGAAAGCTTTCGGCAAAGCTCATAAAAGGGAAGATTTACCTGCGTAGTATCCGTAGCAGCAAGCCTGTCATCAATAAAGGACAGCATATCCTCCACCGACAATCTGCTTTCGCTTCCTTTTTCCTTCTCCTCTTCCTCATCGTCGTCTTCATCGGACGCAAAATCAGCAAAAAGTCCAAGTGTCTCCTCCAGTATCGGATCCAATTCTGTATCCTCATCCGGTTCCTCAGCTGCATCCTCGTCTGAAGCATCTCCATAGACAAATTCCATCATCTTGTCATTGCACAAATCATATGCAATCTCAATATCAGGATACATGACATTTTTATAATTTCCCTGCCCTGCATCATACTTTCCTTTTAATCCGTCTATGTAATCTGAAAGTCTGAAATTTACACAGGCAAAAATGTAATCCATGTATTCACTGTAGCTCTGAAACGGCTTGCTCCTCAATTCATTGCTAAATCTTCTTTCGATATTCATGTCACACTGCCTCCTTATCTCTCTCTGTACGCCATCTCCAGAATCGTTATATCGTCATACTGCTGCGCTTCTCCCACAAACTCTCTGATATCCTCCCGCAACTGCATGACAGTTTCCGTTACCGTCCTGCCTGACGAATCTGCAAGCAGCCGCTCCATGCGCTCCTCGCCATACATCTCCTCCTGTTCGTTCGTCGCCTCTGTCACACCGTCTGTGTAGAGCAAGAGCCTGTCGCCTCGTTCCAGCTGAATCTCGTTGGCAAAATAGGGAACATCCTCCATCGCAGCAAGCACAAGTCCCGGCTGCATCCGAATCCATTCCACGCTGCCATTCTTACGTAAGATGGCAGGCGGATTGTGCCCTGCATTGACGTATTCCAGTGTGCCACTTTTGAGGTCAAGGATTCCAAGCCATGCTGTCACGAAGAAATTCTCATTATTATTCTCACAGAGCTGGTTATTGACTTCACAGAACACCTCATCCACATGCTTTCCTTCCAACACCTGATTCTTGATGAAGCTCTTGGATATCATCATGAACAGTGCCGCAGGGATTCCCTTCCCGGAGACATCTGCCACCACGACAGCGAGATGGTCTTCATCGACCAGAAAGAAATCATAGAAGTCACCGCCCACCTCCTTTGCAGGATGCATAAGCGCATAGATATCAATTTCCTCCTTGTCCGGAAATGCCGGAAACACCGCCGGTAGCACACTCTCCTGAATCTGTGCAGCAATGTTCAGTTCGGCACTGATACGCTCGTTCTCAGAGGTCATCCGGGCAATATCTTCGATATACTTCTGCAGCTTATACGTCAGCTCATAAAAGTTATCATACACCACCTCAATCTCATCACCCGTTTCGAGTCTGACATTCTTCTCCCTGATTGCTTCGCCCTGGTAGGCGGCAATTTCCTGTGTCAGCCGTTTCATAGGTTTGGATACCACGCCTCTGGTAAACAGAAAGATGACAATCATGAATACCACGATACCAAACAGTACTATGAACAGAAAGAGAAACGTATATACAAATTCCTCCTCCTCAATGCGCAGTGATTCATAGTCTGCCTTTACCATGACTACCAGATCACCCTTACTGTCAATCACAGGCGCCCATGCTGAAAGCGAGTGATCGCCCTCAGCATGCCCCGGGCAGATGATCTTATCAGAATACGTCTTATTTCGGACATCCTGCATTAAATCGTCATCCTCCGATAAAGCTTCATATTCGTACACATCCCCAAACTTTGCCGTACATCTTTGATCTGTTTTCGTAAAATTCGGGTTCCTCTGTTCTTCCATATCTTCTGCTTCCATCAGGTACACAAACCCGCCATCATACGGATAAATAAGATACAGATAAGTGACACCACTGTTGTATTTCGCCCGTTTCAGAATCTGTGCCAGGTTATCATAATAAGCATCCGTTTTCCCTGTCTCGCAGCATTCCCGTAATTGATCGCCATCTACAAATTCGGCAATCGTCCTGACTGTAGCCTGCGCTGTCGTCGTGCATTTTTTCTCAGCGATAAGCTCTGATACAAAACCCGTATACCTGATCATACAGTACGTATATAACAGCAGTCCCAACAGTATGACAAGCATAATTTTCCTGCCAAGTCGAAGTTTTATCCTGAATCTTCTTTTTCCACTTTTTTTCTCTTTCCTGCTCATGTAATTCCCCTACTCCTGGTCCCAAATTCTTCCATTCTCCAGATGTAGTCTCCGACAAGATAACCTGCCTGTTGCATCCATATCGTGTGTCGCAATCAGCATTGTCGTTCCCAGCATCTGGTTAATGGTTCCCAATAGCTGCATGATTTCTACCGCACTTTTCGGATCAAGATTTCCCGTTGGCTCGTCAGCCATCAGAAAGTGCGGATTTCCCACAATGGCTCTGGCAATCCCTGCGCGCTGCTGTTCTCCACCCGACAGTTCCTGTGGAAAACGGTCGAACTTATCCTCAAGTCCAACTGTCCTAAGTGCCATCCGCACGAAGTTTTGAACATCCTTCTCCTTTGCGCCGGCCACCAGCTTTGGCATCGCCACATTCTGATAGATGCTCTTATCCCGTATCAGCCGGTAATCCTGAAAGACCATACCAAGCGTTCTCCGGTACAGCGGTGTATCCCTGTGCCTGATTTCGCCAAGCTCCCGACCATTTACCCATATTTTTCCTTCATCCGGTGCAATCTCACGAAGCAGCAGACGCATCAGCGTCGTCTTGCCGGCGCCACTTTCCCCAGTCAGGATGCAAAGCTGCCCCGGTCTGATGTGAAAGCTCACCTGTTCCAATGCCAGTGTCTGCGTATCATGAAAGACCTTTGTCACATGTTCAAATCGTATCATACGCTTACTCGATCACCAGGATCGAACTAAAGCCTGACATATCCAGCACTTTTTTGACCGTTGTCGATACATTGGTAAGTTTCATGCTCCCACCTTTTGATGTGGCAGTCTTCTGACCGATCAGTAATGCTCTTAAGCCTGCGCTGGATATCACTGATACATTCAGGAAATCCACCACAACGTTCTTATTTTTCTGAAATGCATTCAGGATTGCCTGCTGAAGCTGTGGGCTCGTATTGGTGTCAACTCTGCCATCAACAAGCAGTCGGATATAGGAATCACAATCTGTCACTATAATGTTCATAATCTATCTTACCTTCCTTTTTTCTGACACAGTTGTCAGTTTATTATTGCAATATCACAGTCCCATCCATCATTTGTGCAAGGTCAAGGACTCCATCTCCCTGCTCGAACATCATTGCATTTTTGTCGAGATAGCTGTATTCATCAAGAATACCGTTGTTCTTGAGAAATACAATATGCAGTCTGCTCCTGACAGGCTTGAACTGCCGCAGCAAATGAAGAAGCTGTTCCTCTTTCTTCTTGTCCACAATCCTGCCGACCAGCAGTGTCACATCGTAGGCTGTACTGCCATAGAGCGCATCATAGGTTTCCTGCTCTGAGCTCTTTACATAGTTCTGCATCAGTCCGCGCTCCACGATCACAGGCTTTTCGCCGATCATCAGCTCGCAGATACGCTCAATGCTCCACTTCGTTCCTTTATACTGAATCAACTCCTTTGATTCCTTTAGGAGTTTCCTCAGTGTGCTTTCCTCCAGAAAACCTCCCCTCACATCAATGCCGATCCATTTCAAATACAGTTCAAGAAGCTCTGGAGGCGCCTGCTCAATGTCAAGCAGGTCATCCTGATGTGTCAGTCTGTCATCAAAATCATTGTAGATGCTTGAAAAAATCGACAGATATCGGTGAAAGAAGCTGTTCTTCTGTCTGTATACCTCCGGGAAGAGTTGCATAAAATTATCCCCCGGTGCCTGAACCACCATATCTTCAATCGTGACGCCCTCACCAATGATTTCCACTCCAATCCACAGATAGCGTCCCTCAATTTCATATAAAAGGACATCCGATTTATTGATAAAACGCAGACAGGTCATGGTGCTTAACAACCGCTTCTTGTCCATCAGTCCTGTATCCCTGTTCATCAGCAGTTCCTCGCCTGTCCTTTCATTTGACGCTGCTGCATAAAGATAGCAGACGCAATTTTCAGGCAGATTCATGGAAAAGCGAATCCTGCCCCATTGGCAGTCCTCGACACCACTGTCGAGGACGGGAAGTATCATGTAATGCTCTCCTTCGGTCTTTGTATAGATTCTGTTACCTGATGCGTCATATTCAATTCCTTTATACAGTGCCTTTTCCAGTCTGCTTTTTTTGATGGAATACTGTATTCCCGCCATGTTCATTCCCCCTTGCTGTATCAGGCTCTTTCCTCCGGCGAAGGCAGAACCTCCAGCCACATATTTCCCGGATAAAGCAGGCAATTTGGCACAGGTCTGATGTCTGCTCCATCCATCACCGCATAATTACTGTTCTGCGGTGCCATACTCAGCTCATAAATATACGATACACCGTCGAGTGCCTCAATCTGATGAAACAGTCTGTCAAACCGAAGTACCTGACCAAAGTGCTGTTCTCCATTGATATAGTCAAGCTCCCTTGTGATCACTGCCTCAATCTGTTGCCGACATCCCTCAAAGTGCGGTTTGACATAGATTGTTCCTTTCACCAGTACTGCTGAGTAGACCGGTTGACACACATGTACCCTCGTTGACAGCAGGCGATGTTTGTCCAGCCATTTTCCGATTTCAGTAATGTAGCACTTGGAAAGTTGTGGAAAGCTTTCAGAAAATCCTGGCATAACTGCTACCTGTACTTCGTTTTTTCCGTAATCCATCCATGCATTGACTTTCCCTATGCAAAGTCCGGGCGTTTTTCTCACAAGCTCCTCATAATCTGATGCCATGACGGCTGTCATTGGCGTATTCATATCAGCGATGAACCGCTTTCTCACCGATTCAAGATTTTCCTGAAAGCAGCCGCCCTCACCTGCTGCCGGATTGGTATAGCGGATTCCCTCCTGTGGCTCTAATGGAAAGAAGGTGTTTCCGGCACGAACATTTCCATCCTCACCAAGCGTCACTGCAATCGAGCCAACATAAAGCTTTGCTCCCACGTAATCACCCGCGTCCAGAATCACGATCTTTCCATCATTCTCATACAAATGATAGGACAGCTCTTTATCACCCATACGTCCCGGTTTCAGAAAATCATAAACAAGCTCCCCCTCCGGTGTCATGCGTTCTGCAATGACAGAAAAAGTCTCCATTACCACATGCTCTTTGGGGAGCTTGATCTCCTGATTGTCATATCCGTAAATTTCTCCCAGAAAGTATTTGCGCATCATTTCTTCATTGTACAGAACAATCTTGACTGCGTTTTTTACATGCCCCGGTGCATAGCCATAGCGTTCCCTGTCAAACCGAAACGCATAGTTTCCATTGTCGAGCCGTATTCTATCGTAAAAGCGTCCGCAGTCGCCATCCGACAGACATTCCGTATACATTTTGTAGGAAGTTCCCTTCTGTTCCTTGCAAAATACGCGCACGTAAGCGCTGTCAACAAGATTACAGTTCAGTTCCACACCGGATGATTTCTGGAATGAATATGTGATGACAAGTGTTTCTTTCTGCACGACCGGAAACAGAAAACCAGATACTTTTTTCACGATGGGCGCCGTATCATAAGCGGCATCCTTCAGTGTCGCCCTCCATACATAGCCTTCCATCTCACCTTCCATATAATATGCTGCCTTCTGCCTTGGCTGCGTGAACGTGAAATACGCACTTTTGAGAAACCCATAGGATTCCTCACAGACCTCCATCGGCACAAATCCCTCTTCCGTATAGCACTCCCAGCAGACAGTGTTAAAAAGTTCCTCCTGACCAGGTGCAAAGTCATTTCTGCCATAGCGGTTATCAGCTTCTATGTATAGCGTTCCCTTCTCACCAGCGTCGAGTGGTGCATCCAGTACGAGATACAGCATTGCTTCTTTTTCAGGCTCTTTGCCAAAAACGGGAGCGCTGATCGTCATATCTTTCTCCAGCAGATAACTATAGTTCGTAATTTCGTTTTTTACCTTGCCATAAATGCCAGTCAGGTGACTTGCAGTCATCTCCCTGGCAAGTGTATTTTCAAAGCTGATATCGCCGACCATATACCGTTTGTCCGCCGGAATCAGCAGTTTTTCCGTTAGTCCCGACGGCTCCAGGTAGACCTTTGCCCCACTTCCCCTTTTGGGACTATATCCTGCAAGCTGAAGCAGTCTTGCCCGCACGCCGTCCGTCACTTCATACATCTTATCCTGCTGGATAATCTGAAGTGCTGACAGATTTTCCATGATGGTGATACCCGGGTCAGAGGGATTGTAATTTGTCCACTCACTTGAATAGATCGGTATCTTTCCGTAATTTTCCTCCATCAGTTCTTCATATGTTTTTCTTGGAATATTCTTCGGATTTAACATTTCACTCCTACCTTTCACGATTCGAAGTGGATCTTATGCTTTCCACTCGTTACAACGATGAATGCATTGTCTTTGATCGCCTTTAAATCTGTCTCATGTCTGCCCGTTTCATCCTTGTAACCCGCAGTGATCAGAAGCTTTCTGATCAGGGTATTCCCCTTCTCCATATTCAGTCTCAACTCGATCTGGCTCTCACTGACACAACGGCCGATTTCCCAGCAGTTATTTTTGATTGGATCCAGATACTCCTCCAGAATGTGTATCAGGGACTGCTGTACCTCAAAGGTATCATCTGTATTGACCACTTTGACCCATGCCTCCACCGATATCTCGGCAAAGACAGGCTCCACAATCGCAAGCTTTGTGCTGTCCACTGACAGCTCACAGCAGGTCAGCAGATGTTCCCGCAAACGCTTTCTCATATTGATGAACGAATGGCTTCCATCCTGATAGTCCTCCATCAGAATTGCAAGTGTGATAGCACCCGCATCAAAGCTGCCATCCTTTTTGACACCGGACACTGCCTTTACCTGCGATATCCTGTTTGAGAAATTAAGCACCTCACGCTCATAATCCATTGCCGATACCAGACGGTTCCGGCTGTTCAACAGTGTCGTGCCCCTCCGAAGCGCCTCATCCATTGTCTCCATATCCATACCGCCAAACGCCTGAATCGGATTATGCATCTCCTCCATAAACATCAGATTGCCAAGTGGCATTTTGATGCTGCCCTGTGGCACATTGGCACTGCTTCCGCTGCAACAGCTTACTTTTACCTTGAAAGCAACCCCGCTTGTATTTTTGGGTATCTGTACATGGACACCGTCTCCGAAATAAAGCATGCTGTTCATCCTGTCGACCACAAAGTGCCGGTCGCCCGCACCGGACTTGTCAAAGTTGGGGACCTCCTCCCATTTCACATAAAATGCTTCGATTTCGCCCATAAAATTATATTCCGCATTAGCCCTGTCCGGCTCACTATAGAGCATGCGCCGCATCTCGCTCTCCGAAAAATTCCTGGTCTCATTGACCCACACATCAACATTGAGGATATTCTGTGCATTGATTGAAAAGCTCATATCAGGTCCGTAGGAATCGATATAGTATTCACTCTCCTCAAGGGAATCGATATTATCTGCCTCGACCGCATTGATTTTGATTTCGCAGATCACTGGTCTTTTCTCAGGATGATGCTCCAGATCATTTTTTTCATCCGTGATCCGTATCCAGTATGCCTCCTGTCCCTCAATCGTCTTTTTTGTCATGTCTGACGGAGGCATGAACAGGAGTGTTCCCGTATGGCTCAGCCCATCCGTGTTATCCGTCAGCTTCAGTCTTGAGAAGCCTTCCCTTGTAGAATAGGAAAACCTGAGATTCCCACCCTGATAGCTCTGCGTCTCACCGATTCGGAACATCATGCTGACCGGTCCATCCTCAAGCTTCTGATCAAACCCAAGATACAATGCAGTATCATTATAGGGGCTTCTCACAAACACTGGAATAACAGGATTTTCATCCAATGCAGTTGTCATGTCAAGACGCCTGCTGCCGCTGACACAGACAATCTTCTGCGGTCTTTCAAAATGTTGCTCATAGGTATAAGACACCTGCATATTCCTGATGATTGGATAGTGATGGAGTGCAGGCTGGTAATAACAGTTGTCGGCACGCAAAAGCTGTATCCGGATGCACTTATTCGTGAATCCCCCGATGTCTAAATCTGCCCAGTCATCAGGGCAGATAAAACTGAGTTCACACGCCCCTGTCTTCCCCATTCCAAAGAGCTGTCCGACAGGCTGCGTGACGGGAAGCTTGCGCCATCCTGTTCCATTAAAATACTCGATTGAAATCTCATCCGCATAGATTTCTGCCGGTGCGCCCTGGAAATCTTTTTTTGGCTTTTTGACAATAATTTTGAGCTGCATATTCTCCAACTGTCTTGGCATCTCCACAAGGTGCGTCTCAAAATCAAGGTCAAAGGTAATGCTTACCCTTGAACCGGGCTTTGCGAAATATTCATGCCCAATATACAACTCTGAGAAGAGGGAAAGCGTGTCACCAAATGGCAGAAACGCTTTGCCATCAAGCTCCGTATTTCCGTTCCAGACCTGCCTC
>JAFOYD010000163.1 GCA_017391545.1 Lachnospiraceae bacterium | reverse complement strand
CTGACAACGTTGTCCCTCACAAAGCAATCCTCTGCCAGAACAGTCCGGAACATCTTGCGCAATTCACCAAGAATCAGTATTGCCAGTATTCCCAAAATAAAGTAAATGATTACAATCTCTGTGTAATGTGCATCAAAATCTTCAAACTGGAATAAATTCATGATCCATCGCACAGACCATGGAAGGGATACGGTTACCACCATCCCTGCAAAATACATAAAATCCAGCAAATATTTTGTAAATACGATGACTGTCTCCTTTTTCATCTGTTACCTCCTCATAGGATTATTTTTTGATGTTCAATTCATCCTTGAACAATTACACTATAGCACGCAGCGAATCGAATTGCAATATAATTTTATTGATTTTCGATAATTATTTATTGAATAGTGTGTAGTGCGCAAAAAAAGGGCAAAAAAAAGAGAAGCTCTATACTGCCCCCAAAAAGTTCTATTTTGTTTTTTATGCTGACAACAGCTGTATTTTTTCATAAATAGCATCTGCTAATGCTGCATGCCCTTCTCTGTCGAGGTGTTCCCGGTCAGTTGTGCTTGGACTTGCCACATCTGCTGCGTTCAGAAAGAAATACTGATGTCTGTCTGCCACTTTTCGATACGCATTTGCAAGCTCTGTCGATACGTGCTCGGACTTCTCATCAAATTCTGTATCATATCCTTCCTCACCAACACCCTTTCCAAGCAAGATCGGCGAAATCATTAAGACCTGAGGAACCTTACCTGAGGCAGATTTCTGTGCTGCTGTCTTTGCATGCTCAATGACCTGCTCCATTCCCTTTGCAATTGTGCCAGCAGACGCGCCATAGCGGGTCTTGCAGTCATTCGTGCCAAGCATCACCACCAGAATGTCAATCGGATTGTGTGATTCCACAAGAGTTCCGATTAAGTCAACACCTCTACGTCCCTCACGCAATGCATCCTGAAATACGGTAGTTCTGCCGCACAGTCCTTCCTCGATCACATGAAAATCCTGTCCAAGTCTTTTCTGTAAAAGTCCTGTCCAACGTATACTTTCATCAAATCTGCCACTTCCATCCGGTATATATCCATATGTATTGGAATCGCCAAAGCACAAAATGTTAATTCTGCTCATAATCATTCGCCTCCCCGACTGTAAAATCTTAATTCCTAGTACTTCTATATGATAACTCGTATTTAGATTTCTGTCAAGGACAATAATAATATTTTTCTCAATCACCTATCGCACATGGAACCCGGTCTCATGTTCCTCTACAGGAATGATTTTTGTTTCAATGCTGTCGATTACAATATAATCACTTTGATTGATCATTTTCAGCATCTGATTGATCTGGACTTCTGTGCCCTGTGCCTCCATCACAACGGAACCGTCCCATTCATTCTTTGCCCATCCGGTAATGCACATTCCGTTTGCTGCATACTTTGCACGATACCGGAATCCTACGCCCTGCACGCGCCCTGTAAACCGCATACGCTTGCGAATAACATCTGTTGTATGATCCATACGTATACTCCCTCTAAATACATAAAGCCGGTGCCTGAGACATCACTCACCCACCGGCTATTATTACTATCTTTGATTAAAATCCCATTTTTTTATAAATGTCAAAGCAGTCAAAGGTTGCAAAATAATCCTTTGGTGTCTCTGCCCTGCGGATCAGCTGCACACTGCCATCTTCTTTGAGCAGAAGCTCCGCTGATTTGAGCTTACCATTATAGTTATAGCCCATTGCAAAACCATGCGCTCCCGTATCATGGATAGCAAGGTAATCGCCCATCTCGATCTCAGGAAGCTCTCTGTCAATGGCAAACTTATCATTGTTCTCACAGAGAGAACCTGTAACATCATATTTGTGATCACATGGCGCATTTTCCTTGCCAAGTACCGTAATGTGATGATATGCACCATACATCGCAGGTCTCATCAGGTTTACTGCACATGCATCCACACCAATATATTCCTTGTGTGTGTGCTTCTCATGGATTGCCTTCGTAATGAGGTGTCCGTAAGGTGCCATCATGAAACGTCCAAGCTCTGTATAAATCGCTACATCGCCCATTCCTGCCGGTACCAGAACCTCCTCATAGACCTTTCTGACACCCTCACCAATTGCGCGAATGTCATTTGGCTCCTGATCCGGTCTGTATGGAACTCCCACACCACCAGAGAGATTGATGAAAGTAATGTTCGCACCTGTTTCCTCTTTCAGCTTCACAGCAATCTCAAACAAGGTTTTGGCAAGTGTCGGATAATAATCATTTGTTACCGTATTACTTGCAAGGAAGGAATGGATACCAAAATTCTTTACGCCTTTTGCCTTCAGAATCTTAAAGCCTTCAAAAAGCTGCTCTGTCGTAAATCCGTATTTTGCGTCTCCCGGATTATCCATAATGCTATTGCTGATTTTGAACAATCCGCCTGGATTATAACGGCATGAGATTGTCTCGGGAAGGGTTCCAATCGTTTTTTCCAAAAATTCAATATGTGTAAAGTCATCTAAATTGATGGTAGCACCGATTTCATTTGCATATGCAAACTCCTCTGCCGGTGTATCATTTGAAGAAAACATGATATCTTCACCTTTTACACCCATCGCATGGCTCAGCATCAACTCTGTCATAGAGGAGCAGTCACAGCCACAGCCATACTCACGCAGGATATCGATCAAAAATGGATTGGGAGTTGCCTTTACTGCAAAAAATTCCTTATATCCCTTATTCCATGCAAACGCCTCTTTCAATGCTTTGGCGTTCTCCCGGATTCCCTTTTCATCATAGATATGAAAGGGAGTTGGATAAGTTTTTACGATTTCTTCAATTTGTTCCTTTGTAACAAATGGTACCTTTTTCATCTCACTTTTCTCCTCTCTTGAGTTCAATCAGTTTTATTTCATTCTTTAAGGATTCCTTGAAAACATTGACAAAATTCTTCTGCCCACAATACAGACATGTATCCGAAGGGCTTCCCGTCATATCGCCTGTAAGCACATACTCAGAATCCACGATCAGCCGAATTTGTGACTCTTTTTTCTCCGTAATATAAATGATCGCACCCGGAACTACGATTTCCTCACTCACCAGAAGCACAACTTTCCTGCCGTTTTCAATCAGATGTCGGATATCCTCCATACAGTTCTCCAGAAATGTAACAGGCATGGACAGGTAAACTCTGTATTGTGTGTGAATCAGCATATAGTGGATTTTGTCCATAATGTGCTTGTGATTTGAAATCGTGATGTATCCATCACATGTGTTACCGATATGAGGAAATTCCTGAACCAGCTCCTCCTTCGCCTTTTGCAGGCTGCGGATCTTATTCTCACAGAACTCCCCAATCTCCACCGGGGTATACTTGTTCGTACTGCCTTCCAGCAGATAAGCCGCGCCTTCCTCCACCAGACTGGCAAGCGCATTATAGACATTTGATCGCGATATCCCTGTGATCTTGGCCACCTCATATCCTGACAGCTCATGATTGGAGGCAAGGCATATATAGATACATGCCTCCTGTCTCGTCAGTCCAAAAAGCATGAGCTTATCAATCAAAGCAGTTTCTTCCATTTCAATATCACCCGTTTTTATAACATATGTGCTCTCAGCTCTTCGCCGCTCTGTCTGCACAAATATGCAGGTGCAACATCAAATACAGTCTTGCATCCCTTCTGTCCTTCTTGGTTCATACGATATGCAGCTCTAGCATAGGCAACAAGGACACATGATGTAAACTCAGGGTTCGAATCTAACTTCAGGCTGTATTCAATAATGTGCTTGTTCTCTCCATTCCAGCCGGTCTTACCGCTGCGGATTACAAAACCGCCATGCGGAATTCCGCTGTGATTTTTGTCAAGCTCTTCCTGTGAAATGAAGTGAACCGTCGTGTCATAATCAGCAAAGTAATTTGGCATTTCCTTGATTTCCTTCTCGATTCTGGCAAGGTCTGCTCCCTCAGAAGCTACAACGAAGCACTCTCTTGTATGCTTCTGTCTGGTTGTAAGATCAGGTGTCTCACCGCTTCTTACCTGCTCTAATGCTTCCGGAACAGGAATCGTATACTGTCTTGCATCTGCGACACCCTCAATTCTTCTGATTGCGTCAGAATGGCCCTGGCTAACGCCCTTGCCCCAGAAGGTATAATCCTTTCCGTCTGTCAAAATAGCATTCGCATAGACTCTGTTGAGCGAGAACATTCCCGGATCCCAGCCTACAGAAATAATACCGATCTTGCCTGATTCCTGTGCGCTCTTATCCACGTTTGCGAAATGCTCAGGGATTTTTGCATGAGTGTCAAAGCTGTCGATTACATTAAAATATTTTGCATATTCCGGTGTCTGTACTGGAAGGTCTGTCGCACTTCCTCCGCAAATAATCAGTACATCAATTTCATCCTTCTGTGATAAAATATCATCAATGTGATATACCTTTGCGCCCTCTGTCAGAATCTTGACACTT
>JAFOYD010000162.1 GCA_017391545.1 Lachnospiraceae bacterium | reverse complement strand
GTCAATTTCTCCATTTGTAAGGACATTTTGAAACTCTGCCTCAACGATATTTTCAATTTCATATGTCTTGCTGCCATAATTGACGACCGGAATCTCATCGGCAATCCCGGTCAGGAATTTTGTCACCTTCTGACCACCAAAAAATTCATCACCAATCTCATAGTTTGTATAGACCTCCGGATCTTTTACGGCAGGAATCACTCCAATCTGTGTAATCAGCTTATCCATAAACACATCATTGTCTGCAAACATCTCCAAAAGAAACGAAGTCGCCTCTGACGAACCGGATGAATTTTTCATGATGTACCATGAACTGCCTCCGACATTAGAAGCAGACACTGCATCTTGATTACCTGCCACAACAGGTATCGGTGCCACCCTCCATAGACCGGACTGCTCCTTCACCTCTTTGATACTGGAAATGATCCAGCTCCCGCTTGGAACACAGGCAACCTCTCCACTCTGAAACGCTGATATGAACTCATTCCATCCGTTCACACTCTTCGCAACATTTGTCTCAAGCAGTCTTTTGTAAATGTCAAGTCCCTGCCTGAGTGCTTCATTTTCTGCAATATCGGCATTCTTTCCTTCCCTGTCCACATACCAGCTTCCACTGCTCTGCATGATGAGCCGAAGCACCGGGAAATCAGACGGATCAAGCGTCAGCATGGAAACTCCTGTCTGCTTATAGACCTGCTCGCCAATCGCAATAAATTCATCCCATGTAAGCTGCTGCAGATCGCTTTCGGCAAAGCCTGCCTGCTCCAGAATATCAATACGATAAAACAACGCTGCGGCACCACTGTCAAAAGGGATCCCGTAGCTATGTCCGTTTCTGGAACACAGACTGCTCTTGTAATCAGCAAACTTTCCATAATCGACCATATCTGTCAGATCAACAAATTCATCCTCATACATCGAAAGCACATCCTGAACATCATAATCCTCCAGCATAATGATATCCGGAAGTTTTTCATAGGCTTTCGCTGACAGGATATTTTTGGTATCCGAAAGGATTTCCTCTCTCTCCTTCGTCTCAACAGTGATGTTTACCGAATCGTTCTTAACCATATATGCTTTTGCTGCCAGCTTTGCTGCCTTAACATTAAATGTCTCATCCCATGCCCAGATTACAATCTCTTTCCGGGCAGCTTCTGCTTTCTGCGTCTGCTGTCCCACGCCTTCGCATCCTGTCAGTACTGCCATAATACATAAGAGGATATACAAAAAAATACACTTTCTTTTCATTCTGATTCCCCTTTCTGACGGTCTGTCCGAAATGGCAGTAAGATTCTCACACATGTTCCTTTGTGCTCACTGCTTTCCATGGTGATTCCATAGGAATCACCATACAAAAGCTTTAACCGTTCATGTACATTGTGGACACCGATGCCCGAATAATGCTCTTTGGAAGTTTCCTTTGACACAGCCTGCGCTGCGTCCTCCTGTTTCATTCCCACGCCATCATCCACAATCTTAATCTCAAGATCCTGTTCTTTCTTTCTGACAAAAATTTCTATCGTTCCTCTCATTCCTGACGGAAATGCATGAAAATAAGCGTTCTCAATAAAAGGCTGAAGAATCATTTTCGGCAGCAGACAATCATTACAGTTTGAAGACACATAATACTCCACACTGACTGCATCACCATATCTTGTCTGATTGATAAGTACATAATTGTGAAGATTTACAAGCTCCTGCTCCATTGTAATAAATTCATCCGTATTGCTGATGGTATTCCGAAGAAGCTGTATGAACGCATCAATTGTCGCGATTGTCTTTTCCTGATTGTTCTGGTACACAAGCCACTTGATACTTGCAAGGGTATTGTACACATAATGTGGATTGATCTGCATCTGCAATGCCTTAATCTCTGATTTTCTCCGCTCCTTTTGTGTTTCCAGCAGCTGATCGATGTATTTTCTGATATCGTCAAGCATATAGTTATATGTAGTCGCAAGCTCCTGCACCTCGACCGTGCCCTCTACGGGCATATACTGTGTGAATTCACCGTCACGTGCCAGTGACATTTTCCCAACCAGCTTTGACAGCGGATCGAGTGTATGTCTTGCCATCACGATACATGCCGTCAGGATCAGCACACCGATCACAATACACACGAAAATCAAAAACGGCATATTATACAAGTTTGCAAGTGCCTTGTCATTGTCCAGAATGCCATATATAGAACAGCCAAGATATGGAAGCTCTTTTTTCATCACAGTATGGCTATTGCCATTAATTGCTGCAATCCATCGGTCACCTGATGTCTTGTGAACTGCATCCTGATACCATTCTTCGGTCATCTGCTTTCCTGTCATGTCTCCGTCACTGGATCCCATCACAATATCCTCATCACTTACCATATAAAATGACGAATACTCACTGACAAAAAAATCATAATATTCCTTGATATCTTCACTTGTCAATGTTACAAGCATGACTGCATAGACTTCCTTACTTTCGCCATAATATAGCGCCTTGGAAGCTACAATGACATCTGTGTCTTTGGAAGTCGCAGTGTATGCCCCTCTCGAGAAGGTATACTGCAGGGAATCCTTGTCACTCAATGCATTTTGCACTGCACTGCTTTTCATGATCTCTTCGTCACTTAGTGAAATCGTCTCTGTTCTTGACAGATAGTGCTTTTCATTCATGCCAAACACAAGAATATTCAATCGGTCAAGTTCCGAAGCCTTACTCTGCTCAAGGTCGCGTTCCATCTGATAAATATTTTTGAAATTCTGAACATTGTCAATTTTCCCATCATCGTTGAAGTACAACCGGAATGCCCAGCTACTGTCAATTGCTGCCGCAATATCCTGCAGCCTGTCATTGAGTTCCAAAAACTTATTCTCAATCTCATCAAATACCTTTTCCTGTGATGTACCATAAGTTTCGGTAAAAGCCCTCTTTGACATTGCCAGTACAACGCTGCT
>JAFOYD010000161.1 GCA_017391545.1 Lachnospiraceae bacterium | reverse complement strand
TGAAGCAAGCGGTTCAATCTCTACCTTGATATCAAGGAGTCCCGGGATTTTTCCCTTAAGCGCTTCCAGTCCATCCTTGATGCCTTTCTTTACTTCCACCTTTTCCGTTTCAGACAGTTCATCCTTAAGCTGCCAGAGTATTACGTGCTTTACCATAATTTTATTCTCCTTTTCTTTCTTTTATCAGAAACTCAAAAAACTCCTCCTGCGGCATCGGCTTGGCAAAATAATATCCCTGCACCTTGTCACAGCCGATTTTGCGTAAAAGTTCCACCTGCTCCTTTGTCTCAACACCCTCAGCCAAAAGCCCGAGTCCAAGTTTCTCCGCCATAGAAACAACATATTCCAGAATCAGCTTTCCCTTCTCTGATGCCATCATATTATCCATGAATTTTTTGTCAAGCTTGATCACATCAAAAGGCGTCTCAAGAAGCACATTAAGAGAAGAATAGCCGCTTCCGAAATCATCCATCAGAAGTGTAAAACCACCTTCCTTTAGCTGCATTGCCACCTGACTGATTTTTAAGTCATTGACGGTCTCTGTGATTTCAAGCTCCAAAAGTGATTTGTCGATCTGATTCTCCCTGATATCATCTGCCAGAACACTCATAAATTCTACATCCTTAAGATGATGTCTCGACACATTTACAGAAATCGGACAATCTGTTATCCCAACCTCAGCACATTTCTTGATAAACCTGCACGCTTCACCCCATATGTAATAGTCCACGATTTTGATAAAACCGTTTTCCTCCATGATGGGAATGAATTCATTCGGATACACCATGCCCCTCTCCGGATGTGTCCAGCGTACAAGTGCCTCTGCCCCAACGATCTTATTCTGTGAAATACTGTACTTTGGTTGCAGATACATCTGAAACTGCTTCTCCTCCACTGCAGCGTGCATATTCTCCTCTATGAACTTGCGTGTATAGAGAAGTTCTTTGAACTGCTCCTTGTAAAAAAGGACATTGGTGAGTACATTCGTCTTTGCTGCCATCCTTGCGATTGCCGCCCTGTCCTCCATCTGACGAATCTCCATATTCTTATCCTCAATGGAATACACGCCAAAAGTAAGCTGTAGCTTGACGTTTTTAAATGAAGTCAGTCCACTCTCAATCGTTTTGATAAAATCCATCAGCATCTGCTCATCGTCATACTCTGTAACAACCATAAATACATCACCGCTCGGATTCATGAAAAACTGCCTGTCATTGCACAATTCTTTTAGTTTTTCCTTTACGAACAGAAGAATTTCGTCGCCAAATTTCTCCCCATAAAGGTCATTAATGATTTTAAAGCGACGAATATCAAACTGTACAAAAGCGATTTTTCTGTCTGATGCAGACAGCAGATCATGCACATTTTTACGAAAATCATGCAGCCTGTCCACACGCTTTAGCACCGTCTCTTTTTCTTTCATTTCCTGCTGATTATCCAGATTCATACGCAAATATACTGCATCTTCGTCATGCTCTCTAAGGATTTCTTCTATGATTTCAATACTCATTTCCATGACATGTGGGCAGATTTTATTGACTCGTCCTTCCTGACGTATGACTGCAAGCTCATCTGGATTTGAGATATCCGCTTCCAGAATCTCCCTGCACAGCACCTTACCATTCATTTTCTCATAAAAACGGTCATAAAACTTACTTGCCATTTTGCTGCCGTATACTTCAAGCTCCTTGTCCTGTGGATCATACAGCCCAAAGGCCATACCAAATACGAGCATTGCTGACGTAATACATCCACATAATCCACCATGATTCATGCCTGCGCCAAAACATGTGCTGATTTTCATAACATTCTTTTTGTTAAATCCGAATTCTTCTGCAAAGGCTCCGGCAATTGCCTGGGAGCAATGATATTGCTGATCCAGAAATCCTTGTGCTTTTTCTATATGTGTCACGATTCTATCCCCTTTCCGGTCTTACCTTTCTTCTTGACCGATTTTACCCTGTACATATCCTTATCTGCCATTCTGAGATAATCATCAAAAATCATATCTGATTCCGGATCAGTAACTGTAACACCAATGCTGACACTGATCTTATCCTCTTTCAGCACTGATTCCACCGATTCTCTGAATGCTTCTGCCGCTGTTTCTTCCTCTGTAGGGAAAAATGCGATAAACTCATCTCCACCATATCGATATACATAGCCGTCCTTTGGGCATTTTTCCAAAAGCACACTGGCGATTTTCCTAAGGATCATGTCGCCCTTTTCATGCCCATAAATATCATTGATCTGTTTAAAATCATCCGCATCCACAAATGCAAACACGCACCGTTTATTGTCTGCTTTATATTTGTGATACTCCGGTTCGATCATCTCCGTATAAGCGATACGGTTATAAAGCCCTGTGAGCTGATCTTTGTTATAAATCTGGCGCAGCTGTTTATTGGCATTTCTTAATTGTAGATTCTTGTAAAGCATTTCCAGAGTCTTCGTAATCGTGCTATGGATATCATAAAAATAAGGATTGTCATATAGAAACTTTCCGTTTTTTAAAATACTGTAGCCCACTGTTTTTTCCCTGAAATGAATCGGTGAAAACATATATGCGCTCCCTCTGCCACAGCTGTCAAGATATCTGATCAGTTCATTCACATCCTTGATATCAAGTATTTTCTTTTCATCTGACGCATATGCTACCACCATATTATCCCAGTCATAGCCTTTTGTCCAAAACGTACTCTCATCAGAACCCTCAAACAGCCTCCTGTCAACGATAACAGAAAAGCCATCACATGCAAGTTCCGCAAAATATTCTGCTGTATGTCTGAATACTTCTTCAAAGCTGTCACACTTGATAATATTGCTTTCGAACTTAATCAGCAGTTCTTCGCTCCTTAGTTTTTCGACTGATGAGATAATCTGGCTCTTTGCATAATTTCTATAATCTAACAGTCCACTGTTCGGACATCCGCAGCTCTCTGTAAAGATACATTTCGAGCGCATAAAGCAATTCGTTTCCACCGTTTTGCCTTCCCATAGAGCTGCCAGGATTTCCATGGTCTTTTTGCCAATATCTTCTCTCAAATGCGCTACTGTCGTAATCTGCGGTTCAAAGTATATTGCCTTATCAAGATTGTCAAATCCTGTCACCTTAAAGTCGCGTGGTATTTGATATCCACATTGCTGCGCCTTGTAGCAAAGCCCCGATGCGATATTGTCATTTGCACAGACAAATACATCCGGGAACTTGGCCATCCTGCCTTCAAATTTTTTGATGTATTGCTCGAAATACCGTACACCGGTAGAAAAATCATAATCACCATACCATACAGGATTACTTTCTCTCGGCAGTCCAAATCTGTCAAGGCACTCCAGATAAGCCTCTACCCTAAGTTCATTCTCATAGTTCTCCTTTGGTCCCCCCGCATACACATAGCTCTTACAATTGTGCCGTTCATACAGATGTTCCATGATATCTGTTATAGATTTCTTATTATCTATTCCTACATAATAAAAACCTTCAACATAATCTCCAATACTAATCGTAGGCTTATCTGCCTTGCGTATCCGATCCACTAACCAGTCAAAATAGCGCCGATCCAGAATATTTGTGCAATCCATAACAATACCATCAAAATACGACAGATTCGGCAATGCAAAAATATTGTATTCCCCCTGATTGTGTTTCTCATCAAGGCTCCAGTTGCCATGACAGTTATATTGATAAAGGCATATATCCGCCTCATTCTCGGATATAAATCTCATCATTCCGTCTACCCATGCGTATGTAATCAGTCTTTTCCATCCATCCGAAAATAATGCCACTCTTTTCATATATCAATCTCCCTTGCAGAGGAACTCATTTAATTTCATCTCATTATATCCATTATAGCGCAATATTATCTGAAAACACAACCCCAACTTGGCAAATGTACACAAATCGAGTACAAATTATCTTATATGGTGCAAAAAAGCCCCTGTAAGACATCAAACTGTTCGATATCTTGCAGAGACTTTTATCTTTACATTTCAAATGCTTTCTTCATACTTTCGTAGTGGAGAAAGATGCCTTGCTTTGCAAATTCCTTGATTTCATCCAGTGTTGCCAGCATGTATCCGTCTGTCTCCTCCTCCTGCAGATGGATATCATTCTCGTCAAAATCAGACATGAAGCGATAGATATCTACAAAATAGTTATCTCCCTCATCAGGATTCTCTCTCTTGTAGCTGAAAAGGTATCCGCCGTCCCAGCCTGACACGTCAAGACCTGTCTCCTCCCTGATTTCTCTCAATACTGCATCCTTGGAATCTTCTCCTGCCTGTGCGGCACCGCCTGATACCTCCCACCAGCCCGGAGCCCACGCCTTTGTCATCACACGCTTGGTAATCAGAAACTTACCGTCAGGACGTGCCACCACACCAAGCACTGTCAGATGGTATTCTCCTTCCTTTAAATTCCAGTCATTTTTCTTCATCGTGCGTCCTGTACGCTTCTTGTCTGCATCATAGATGTCCCACATTTCCATTGTATTATCCTCCGTAATCATCTTCTGATCAGCCTTCCGGCTGCAATTTTCACACAATCCCATAAGCACCGAACCTGAACACTCCAGCGAAAATCGGTGGTGTTCATACAGATGCTTTGTGATCTCCTCCATAAAATGACATTCCATATGAAGAATTTTGCCACACTCTCTGCACTGCATATGAATATGCTCATGGCAGTGCGCATGGGGTTTGGCGCACTGGTAACGACAGAATTCATCCTCCGCCGTCTTGTACTTCATGATCTCGCCACTCTCTGTAAGCTTGTCCAGATTCCTGTAGATCGTAGTCAGATTGACCTGTATCCCATTGGACTGCATATATTCATTGACATCATAGGCACTGAAGCTGTGCTCCTTGTGCAGCGCCAGATACTCCATGATGGCATCCTTACTCTTTGTTCGGTATTTCTTCTGTTGCTGATTGTTTTGCATTACTTTATTCTCCCAGTAGTTAAATAGGCCGATAGTTCATTTTCCCATGTTCCTGTCAGTCTGTCAAGGGACCACGCTGCATTTGCAGGGCTTGTCGAAGGCAACCTAATCAGTTTCGTTTTCTTGTCTCCAGCAAGATATGATGAGCAATACCGCACAAAAAGTTCATATGCCTTGCCGCCATTTACAAAAATCGCCTGTATATCAGCCGCATCCAAAATGACACGCATGTCATTTTCTTTGACATTTCTGATACTGCTGTCTGACGAGCCGATGATATCACAGGATTCGATCACATCCCACAATGCCACCCTGTTCCTGAGCAAAAATGACCGTTTCTCTTCAATGGTGTCCGGTACGCTCTCCGATGTGACCGCCGCCATGACTTCCAGAACCGGTTCTGGGGATGTCCGTAGTAAAAATTCTGCTCCCTCGACTTCACGGACGGCATGGAACCAAGGATCAGGATTTTTGAATTGTGATCGTACACTGGCCCGAAGGTATGTGTCACATGTTCATATTGCAGCTTTTCCGTTTCTTTTTTCTTCATCATCGCTATAATCTCCTGTGTCTATCATAACAGATACCCTGTTTTTACTGCAATCGCAATTAATAATTCAGTTTTTTTATTGAATTATTTAAAATAGTTGAAAAATTTTCACTTTTCCACTATAATATTATTAATAAGTTTTTTCTTTTTCAGATTCATGCTAAATTATAGGAGGACGATATGAGATTAATTACACGTTCTGATTTTGATGGTCTTGCCTGTGGTGCGCTTTTAAAAGAGGCAGGAATTATTGATCACTGGAAATTTGCACATCCAAAGGACTTACAGGATGGCTTAGTGGAAGTAACAGAGGATGACTGCCTTGCGAATGTTCCTTTCGTAGAAGGGTGTGGCTTATGGTTCGATCACCATTCAAGTGAGCATGAGCGCCTGGAGCTGGAAGGAAAGTACAAGGGTGAAAGTCGTATCACACCTTCCTGTGCACGTATTATATACGAGTATTATGGTGGAAGAGAACGTTTTCCACAGTTTGATGATATGATGGAGGCTGTTGACAAGGTGGACTCCGGCAACCTCACGATTGATGAGATTCAACACCCAACAGGCTGGATTCTTGTGGGCTTTCTGATGGATCCCCGCACAGGTCTTGGCCGTTGGCGGAACTTCACGATCTCCAATTACCAGCTTATGGAGAAGCTCATTGATGCATGCCGCACCATGACTACAGAAGAAATTCTTGCACTCCCTGATGTGAAGGAGCGTATTGAAGTCTACTATGAGCAGAATGAGAAATTTATGGAGATGGTCAAGAAATATACACGCATCGATGGAAACCTGATTATCTCAGATTTGCGGGGTGTAGACCCGATTTACTCTGGAAACCGTTTCCTCATTTACAGCATGTATCCGGAGCAGAATATTTCTGCATGGATCGTGAGTGGCCGCGGAGGCGCAGGCTGCAGTGCTGCCTGTGGTTACAGCATCTTAAACAAGACCTCTAATGTCGATGTCGGCAAGCTGATGCTCAAGTATGGCGGTGGCGGTCACAGGAAGGTCGGTACCTGCCAGTTTACGGATGATAACATGACGGAGGAGCTGCCAAAGCTGTTGGCGGAGCTCTCTGCGCTGGCAAATGCGTAATACATGTGCGGACGAAGTATAACCGTCCTATTCATTGTCAGGCACGGACTGCGAATCTTCATTCTCCGTCAGCCTTCCAATCGAATAGGACAGTTATTCTTCTGTGTACTGTAAAGCTGAAATACAAAAAACGGCAGAAACGCTTATTAAAATAAGGTTTCCTGCCGTTTTCTAATTCTGTTTTGATAATGAACTGCTATCATGCCACAGTTGCTATCTATATAAAAGCTTTGTAAGAACACTTGATGTGTGGCAATACCTATTGTGGCTGGTATGAACCTTGTTCAAAAAATCCAGATGGTGCATAATTTGGTTCACCCGCACTAAAATCAAACGGAACAGATGAACCATTTGAAGATTGACTTGTAGAACTATTACTATTATCAGTGTTTGAACTATCAGAAGGCTTCTGTTCTTCCTGCTTTGAGTCGCTATCATCAGTTATTGTGATCAACGTATGAAGATTAAAGTCTGTGATTTCCGTAATTCTATAGCCTGATGCTATATAGAGATACAAAACCACTGCTTCATTATTTTTAAGCTCTATATATGTGTTGCCAGTTAATTCAATCCGCTCTGTAGAAGTAATTCTTCCATAGGAGATTCCACTCATATATGCCGCTGCAATCTTGGCATCGTCCTGATTAATTCCCAGACCACAGAGCATTCCATAATTGTAGACCTCATCCTCCGGTGATGCTGTCTGTGCCACAGGCTCCGTAGCGATTTCTGTTGGTGCTGTCTCACTTGCAACTTCTACTTCTGAAACTGCAGTTGATGACATCTCCTCCACTGTACTCTGCACCTCTGTTGCATTCACCTCTGTACTGTCAGCCTCTTTGCCACAGCCAGCCATCACACCAGCCACCGCCAGACTGATTAGTAAAATTTTCACTTTCCTCATATTCGTAATCCTTTCATACTCCTATTTGTTAGCACTTTGCTAAGGACCTGTCACGAAACACCTTGGTCATCTTGCTTGTCTGCTTTCCCGAATGCTTCGTCAGAAATCCTCGCTGTAGCTAACGAATGTTTATAATGTTACATAATTTGTTAACCTTTGCAAATATACCATATTTTCCCAGTATATGCAATATCCTGTCCAAAAATATTGAATTCTCGGATAGAAGAAAGCACCAAATGATTTACTTTTTTATCATTTGGTGCTTATCTTATAGATTTCGTCCCTGATACTGTATCGTTACCACATAGACTGTTTTGTGTGGTTCGTCAATACGAAAAATAGCAATATAGTTATCAATCAGCAACTGTCTGTAACCCTTTCCGACATATCTCCCCTCATTGCGCTCTTGATGAGACTGTGGTAAGGTGTCTAAGCCTAAAATAGCTTTCTTGATTCTGTCCAACTTGCCCTTTCGCATTTTCAGGATCAAATTTTTCATTTGCGATATATTCGTAAATATTGTCTAATTCGCATATTGCTCTGGGGTTAACCTTTACCTTGTATTTATCCAAAATGTTTTTTCTCCAATTCTGCAAAAACGATCTCTGCGTCGACTGCTTCTGCTCCGTTTGTAATTTCCTGCTCGGATTCGAAAATGGCTTGATCGATTCGGTTTATTCTTGCAAATTTATCGTATAATTCACTGCTCATTACAACTAAGTCACTATATCCATTTTTTGTAATAAAAATAGGCTCCTGCGCCTTGTGTGCGATATTAGAAATCTCGGTTGTATTGCGTAAATCCTTAATAGGCATAATAAGTGGCATGATATTCGCTCCCTTCTTTCGCACATAATTATAGCATAATTATGTATGGATAGCAATGAAAAGATGTGCTTACTAGCGCAAAATTTGCGGAAAATCATTTACAAAAATTGTAACAGTTCAACTTTAGCTTTCCAGTACACAGAAAACGGCTTGCCAATACATGAAAGCTGAACACTCCCAAAACATAAAAAGACCACTGGCAATAAGCCAGCAGCCTTCAATCCCATTGATTTAGTTGCCCAACGCCTTTCTTCTTTCAAAGAAATCATCCACCGACTTCTTGATCTGCTCCGGCGGCATTGTCTTTAGCAGATATCCGTCCGGTTTCAGCTCCATGACCTTCATGACACTTTCCTTATCACCCTTGCTTGTCAGAAATATGACAGGAATGTCAGCAAACTCCGTCTCGCTTCGGATCATACCAAGCACCTGTCTGCCATCCACGATCGGCATCTCATAGTCGAGCAGAACCAGATCCGGTCTGTTCGTCGACAGATATTTAATCGCCATCGCGCCCGAATTTGCCAGGATAATCTGGTACTTGTCCTCAAGCCAGCCCTTGACATTGCGAAGCATGGCGCCGGAGTCATCGACCACCAGTATCTTCTTTTTGTTCTGTTTACCGAAGGTCTTCAGGTACGATTGAATCGCATCTGCGACCTCACCCACATTGATAGGGCGTGGAAATTCCTTCTGTATGAGATGCATCGGTATGGTCTTCATGATTTCCTTGATTTCCTGCACATCACCTGTGACGAACATCGGTATATCATCCTCTACAGCCTTGTCCTTGAGATAAGTCAGCCCCTGATGATTTTCCACAAGCTCCTCATCGGCAAAAATAAAGATCAAATCAACTGCCTCTTTCATCTTGCTAAGTTCGTCCGGATTTGCACGTCCGTTCATTACCTTGCAGCCTGCCTCCTCAAGTCTGCTTTTCAGTGACACCAACAGATAGCTCTGCGCCTCTGATACGATCAGTATATTAAACATTGCCTATTCCCCCATTATTCACTCTATTTTTTCAAGCAGCTCGATCATCTTTCTGCTTGTATCCATGACTTCTTCCATCGCTACATCTGCCACATACGCTCTCAAGCTCTCCATATAGGTTCCAAGCGCCTCGGGCATCCTGTACTGTTCAAGCTCTGCAAGTGCCGCATCTGCCCCATCCAGATCGAAGGTATCCATAGCAGTATTTAGGCTATTCAGAGCCGCCATAATTTCTGCTCTTGGCACTTCCTTCTTATCCTGCTCATTTGCCTTTCCATAAGGTTCCAAGATCGGTTTATAGCTTCTGTACAGCTCCATAACAGCAGGATTCTCTCTGTTAATGGTCTCCACATCGCCTGCATTACCACACTGCTCCATTTTGTAAAATAACTCTGAAAGCTCCAAAGCACCAATCATACGCGCTGTATTCTTGAGTGCATGTACCTCTATAGTATAATCTCGAATCATACCATCTGCAAGGCATTTTTCAATTTTTGTCGCTTTCAGGTCGATCAGTTTGTAGAAATCTCCAAGAAGGTTCATGAACAGTTCCAGGCTGCCCGAATTTTTGATTCCCTCCTGCACATCAATCCCCTCAATAGCAGGAAGCTCCTCTGTCGGTATCTCCTGCTGTGTTCCAACTGGTGCCGACAGCTTCTGAATCAGATGCTCCGGGAGCCATTTGCGGATCTTTGTGCAAATATCATTGATTTCAATCGGTTTTGCCACGAAATCATTCATACCGGCTTCCTTAAAGATTTCCCTTGCCCCAATCACTGCATTTGCCGTCAGCGCGATGATAGGCATTTCCTGCAGGTATGCATCATCAAACTTTCTAATCGTCTGTGTCGTCTCCACACCGTCCATCACCGGCATCATGTGGTCCATAAAGACAATGTCATATCGCTTTTTCTGTACCATCTCAATCGCTTTCCTGCCTGAATTTGCGGTATCGATCTGCATCTGTAAGGGCTGTAGCAGTCCGGTGGCTACCTTCAGATTCATTTCATTATCATCCACAATCAGAATCTGTGCCTGTGGCGCGATGAAGTTCATAGCATGATCTGTCTCGACAAAGTTTGCCGTTGTTTCATGATTGATAACCTGACAGAAATTGAGTGAATAGAGTGGTTTGTTGATGACTGTGACCTGTTTGTCCCACACATTTTCCTTCATTGGATTTTGCAGCACGCACAGCTGAGCTCCATGGGAAGTGAAGTATTCCTCAATCGAGCCTTTCACTTCCTGATACATTGCCTCATCCACAAAGAAGAAATCCGCATCCTGTCCATTTTTCTTCGCTTCATAGCAGTCAACATAACAAAGCCCATATTCTTCAGCCATCGTCTGAAGCTGCATTAAGATCCGCTCATCACGCATCAGTCCGCTCACGACCATAGGTACATGTGTGATTGCCTCCGGTTTCACGACTGCTGCTTTCTGTTCGCCAATCGCCTTCTGTGGAATGTTAAAATAGAATTTACTGCCTTTGCCATACGTACTTTCCACACCAATATGACCACCCATTAGCTCCACAAGCTGCCTTGAAATCGAAAGCCCGAGGCCAGTTCCCTCCTTGTTGCGGTTTTTCTTGGTATCAACCTGCTGGAAGGAACCAAAAAGCTTATTCATATCCTCCGGTTTGATACCCTGCCCTGAATCCTCCACGGAAACATCCAGATTTACCATGTCATTTTCTGACATTCGTGTCACTTTTATCGTAAGTCTCACAAAGCCTGCGTCTGTAAATTTAATCGCATTGTTCGCAATATTGATAATCACCTGCCTGATGCGAAGTGAGTCACCATACATCTTATGTGGCAGCTCTTTGTCAATATCAAACATCAACTCAATCGGTTTCTCTGCGATTCTGTTTAAGAAGATCATACTAAGGTCGCTTAACATGGACATTGGCTCATATTCATCCTCAATGATTTCAAGCTTGCCTGACTCAATTTTGGAGAAATCCAGGATATCATTGATAATCGTAAGCAGCGCAGCTCCCGAGTTTTTGATGTTCATGAGATAGCCTCTGTCCTGCTCATTTAAGTCACTTCGCAGAAGGATTTCTGTCATGCCGACAATCGCATTCATAGGAGTGCGGATTTCATGAGACATATTTGACAGAAAGTTCGATTTCGATACGTTTGCCTCCTCAGCCCGGATTTTTGCCTCCTTTAATTCCTCCATCATCTGGTGCTGCTTTGTCACATCAATCATAATCAGGCAATAACCCCTGATCTTATCTTTCACTACCAGTTCCTTCATGTATCGCTCATAGTGCTTATCGCCAATGATGAACTCTGTCTGCTCTGTCGCAAACAGTGTTTCCAACTGTTCTGGTATTTTCTCTCCTTTGTGAATCTTAGAAAGCTCCTCAAAAGTTTCTTTTGCAAACCGATTGGAATCCAGGTATCCATACGTGCTGTTCACAATCATAAAAATCGCATCATAATTTTCGATTACCCAGCCTCGTCCAATATCAAGAATACTAAAAATGTCACCCTCGACAACGCTCAATATCACCAAAAGAACTGCGACAGATGAAAAAATCGGCACAAATTCAAAGGCAGAATTAATTGCCATCTCAACAATAAGTGGAATAATAATAACAAATTTTGCAATAATCAGTTTTGACAGGTTATGTTTTTCATCACCGCCCTGCTTTCTAATCTGCACTCGCCGCACAATCATATAGATAATAAGTGCCAGCAGAAAAATTGACAGGAAACCATACCTGATTTTATACACAATCCCCGCCTGTGCGTTCAGGAAATGATAGCCCAGTTCTGCATTTTCCCGGAAATCATAGCGTCCAAATATCTGTTCTCGTTTTGAATCATCCCACACGATTCCTATGGCAACGACCTCGAATATCATCCATAAATATGTAAATATCTTTACATATTTGTGCTTCTCATCGATCTGCATATAGGAAAGAATGAATTTGATAAAAAAGAAATAAAACAGGAAATTTCCCAGATATTCCATCTTCAGTGCCAGTGTTGCTTCATCCGGTCTGAATGTCTGAAGCATCAGGTAATATGCTCCATTCATGATCAGACAGCCGATATTTGCCACCATCAGGTTTGCTGATGATTTATTCTGTTCCTTGCTCATCAGCACAAAAATTCCAACAAGCGGTATCATTACACCGACAAGCTGCAACAGCAGCAGCCAAAATCTCCAATTCACTCCAAACTGCATGTCAATCGCACTCCTTTGTACTTATTTATATCTATTTTATAACTTTTTCTATTTTCTGTCTATTGCTATTTTTCTTCTAAAATATCAGATTATATTAGGGATTAAAAAAGACGCCGCTCAAATGAGCGACGCCTTATTTAATGGAATCTATCGGATTATGGAGTCTAAAAGCTAGATATTTTCATGGAAGGTTCTTGAGATTACATCTGCCTGCTGCTCCGGTGTCAGCTTGATAAAGTTTACGGCGTAGCCTGAAACCCTGATTGTAAGCTGCGGATAGTTCTCGGGATGCTTCTGTGCATCCAACAGTGTATCTCTGTTAAGTACGTTGACATTCAGGTGATGACCACCCTTTGTTGCATATCCGTCCAAAAGATTTACTAAATTGTTAACCTGTGCATGATCTGCCATAATAATTCCTCCTTCTATATACGAATCAAAATCGTTATGTTTACTTTTTGTAATTTTAGTATATTTCAAAGCCGGAGAAATTTCCGTAACAATTGTTACAATGCTTCTTCTTTTATGTTTTTTTGTCAATACAATTCCAATGTCTCACGATCTATGATCCGAATCCTGTTTCTGTCAGCCTCAATCAGCTTCTCCTGCTGCATTTTCATAAGCTCTCTCGATAAGGACGGTCTGGTCGTGCCAAGATAATCGGCAAGCTCCTCCCGGTTCATGGTAAGGTTTACAACACAGTCGTCCCCAGCCTGCTCAAGCAGCCACAGCGAAATACGCTCTCGAAGCGTCGTTCCTGACAGCAAATGGAGTTTTCGTGTCATGGAGAAATTCTTTTCTGACTGAATCTCAAGCATATTTCTGGTTATCATCCTGTGATGCTCACAGGCATTACTACAAAAACAATAGAAAAAATTCCACGGAATCTCAAGAACCCTGACCTTGCCCTGTGCGATGGCATCGTACCAGTAATTTCCTGCATCTGCAAAGAGGAACATTTCTCCAAATATATCTCCCTGCTCCACGACAAACAGCACGTCCCGCCTGCCCGATGCGAAATCCTTTGCGATGATCACTGCCCCTTCAAGCACCAGGAACAGATGTCTTGGTGTCTCTCCCTGTCTGAAAATATAGCTCTCATTTTCAAAAGAACGCTCGACTGTTTTCGAGCACCGAAACATTCGCTCCAGCTCCTCCTCACTGATATTTTTGAACAGATGAATCTGGGGCAAATTTGCAATACGTTCTTTAATGTCCTTCTTCATACAACATCATCCACCTTACTCACTGAATCTTTCCTATAATGCAAAAAGAGCCTGCGAAGGATGATCTCCCTACAGACTCTTTTATTATATCCTATTAATTCTGATTCATCAATAATGATGTATTTTATTTACATCATGCCGCCCATTCCAGGACCACCTGCAGGCATAGCAGGAGCATCTTCTTTGATGTTTGCTACAACAGACTCTGTTGTAAGAAGTGTGCTTGCTACTGAGCATGCATTCTGTAATGCACTTCTTGTAACCTTAGCAGGATCAAGGATACCAGCCTCTACCATGTTGACATACTCTTCCTTGTATGCATCGAAACCAACGCCAACCTCTGATTCTCTTACCTTATTGACAATAACACTTCCCTCAAGACCAGCATTTGCTGAAATCTTGAACAGAGGAGCCTCAAGTGCCTTTAATACGATCTTAGCGCCTGTCTTCTCGTCACCTTCGAGTGAATCAACAAGCTCTGCAACCTTCTTTGATGCATGGATGTAAGCAGAACCACCACCTGAGATAATACCTTCCTCTACGGCTGCTCTTGTAGCGTTCAGGGCATCTTCCATACGAAGCTTTGCTTCCTTCATCTCTGTCTCTGTTGCTGCGCCGACACGGATTACTGCAACACCACCTGCAAGCTTTGCAAGTCTCTCCTGAAGCTTCTCTTTATCAAAGTCAGATGTTGTCTC
>JAFOYD010000160.1 GCA_017391545.1 Lachnospiraceae bacterium | reverse complement strand
ATCGACAAGCTCCATGATCACGCAGGCCAGCAATGCCATGCAGGAAACAGGAAACACCTTTTTCCGTTTTGAGCAGGTACGGTATTCACAAAAACTAAGTGCCAGCATTACCACGGACACGAGTCCCTGTGCGACTGCCCAATAAATGCCTGTATCATAAAGCGTAATAAAATCTGCAAGCGCACATAACAACAGGATGCCATCTGCAACACCAAGCAGCACAAGCATAATATCTGCCGTCTTCTTTCTTTTTCCTGTCAGGAATTTACGCAAAATAACAACCAACTGTAAAGCGGCAAACATGATGCAAAGCTGCCGCACACCTGTATTGAAAATGATCTCTCTGCTTCGAAACTCAATGTCCACCGTGTCCATCAGAATGTAAATGCCCATAAACAGTGACAACAGACCCACATTCCACAATAATTCCGCTGAAGGAAGCCGCTGTGCCAGATAGCCCAAGGCTGTACCAAGCAGGGCAATGGAAACAAGCAGTATAAAGCTTCCAGCTACCTGATATGGCAGACTCTCCGCATTCAGGTGTTTCGACAGTGCTTCACCACCTCCAAAATGCAGGGAATCCAGAAATTGATTGAACGCATTAGCATTTCCATAGTGATGCGGGTTGTGCAAGCGGATTTCGATTTCCTCAACAGGAGTTTCCTTCTCATACAAACAGCTGTTCCAATAAGTTCCACACATTTCCGCCGGGACTTCATCGCTTACCCTGCCAGAGCAGGATACCTCTTCCCCATTAATCGTAATTGTTACCCCAATGTGGTTCATATAATAGCTTATCGCTCCAGGCAGCGGCTCCGTAAACTGCCCCCGCAGAATCACATCACCATCAAAAGCAGATAGTCTCGTATCTGCATCAAGCGGCTTCCAATCGCTGTCACCCTGACGATATTCACCGGCAAAATCAACGCCAATTACGAACGACATCGCCGCCTGCATACTGTTTTGACACATATGATACAATAGTGCTCCGGCAATCATCAACAGTATGATATACCCCATCACATTCCATTTTATTTTCTTCAAATCACGATCCCTCTCATCTGACATACAGTCATATACTTAACCAAACTTTTTTCATTATCCCTTGAACCATCGCTTTGTCTTGCGCCATGTCCGTCCAAACCAGCCTTCCTTAAAATCTTTTCCACGTCTGATCTGATCCCTGTAGATTTTGTTGGACTCGATAATCGGATTTTCAGCCTGTGCTTCAGTCGCCCCCATTGTCTGCATGATCTCGGAACGCTTTGCATTCTCCTCCAGTCCCATCGCCGTGAGCGTATCCTTTTTGTACTGCTTCAGATCCCGGTCTTCAGTGTTTTCAAGCAGATAACTGCTGTCAACCGCCATCTTCCGGATTCCGGCCTCTGAACGTTTACCGGATTTTGCTCCGAGGAACTTCAGGAAGGTATGCTTGATATCCCTGTCAGACAGATTTGAAAAATGCTTTCCCTCAACATTTTCCATTTTAATCCGTTCTATCATATCCCTAAAATGGTCTGTGACATATTGTCTGCGAAGTGATGCCTTTCTGGCAGATACCACCTTTCCTGATATTGTCTCAGCGAGGGCTGAAAGCAGCTTGACCGGTGCATCCACCAGCTCCGCTGCTCCAAGCGTAAAAAGTCTTCCCGTTGCTACAATCGTTTTTAGAGTGTTCGTGGTAAAGTTTACAATGTTGTCTGCCATTTCAATGGAAGCAGTCTTATTTGCCGCTCCCAGCATTGTTTTCAATCGTTTCAGATCACTTTTCAGTTTCTCATTGAGCAGCGCATTGTTCTCATCGAAAATATTCATCTGCTCCTTTGTGCGCAGCCTGCGCTTGTTGGAATTCCCCCACCTCATGGCAGAGGTCACCATACCAAATACACCACTGACTGCATCCGTACCTGCAAATATTTTGCCGGCAATTTCCCCGCTGCCAAACGTTTCAAATCCTGTTCTGGTCAAATCACCGACTGCCGAAAGGGCATCACCGACCGTCTCAATCTTATCCTCTGTCGACAGTTCTTTCCATTTCCTGATATTTTGGGCAGTACTCATAAACGTGAGTATATCGCCAATCCCATAGGTAATATTTCCGATGTTTCCGACCTGCCCCATGATCTCTGATTCTTCAAACGCCTCCTTGTTGAGCCGAAAACGCTCCTCTGTTTCTATCATCAGGAGTGCCTTATCAAGCACTGCGACCGCTGAAGATCCAATATTTTCGACCTTCTCAGCATGATCCCAGCCATTTTTTTCTTCTTCTGCATCCTGCTCATTTTCCATCCGTAACGCATCCTTGAGCAACTTCATCTTTCCATCCTGTGCAAGCCACTTCTCAAGCTGCATCAGGTTGATGCGGCGGTCTTCCATGTTTGCTACCGTCTGGCGGTCAATACCATATTTTTTCAGCTCACTGGCAGACAGAGAGGCAATTGAACGTGCTCCCAGATAGCTCTGCAGGCGGTCTGCTCGTTTTTCCCTTCTGCCTTTCTCCTTCATCTCACTGTCATTCAAATCCCGCCTTTGAAGTTTGGCGCGTTCTACTGCTGCAGTGATGTCTTCCGGATTTTCAGCCTGAAGTGTTCCGACTTCGAATTGTGTGAACTGATAATTTTGGGCAAGCTCCAGACGCATCGAAGTCGTGAGCGGTTTTCCTTCGAACACCCCCTTGAACATCCGCATCATCCGGTTGCTCTGGTGAAGCGCCTCCTGATAGTCTGCACTCTGTTCATCCATCAGAATCAGTGCACGGAGCTTTTCTGCGCCTTCTGTGTCTCTGTCCTGCTCCTTCCTGCTTAAAAGCTCCCGTTTTGCCTCAATCTGAACAGCCCTCTCGTCCAGCTCCTTTTTCCAGTTCAGGGTATCCTGGAACAGTTTTCCCGTTTTCCCATTACCATTATAGTTAACGATATAACGGATGTTGTTCTGCTGCCACTGATCCCATTCTCTGGAAAGCAACACCCGTTTTTTTTCAATCTTTTGATCCAGTTCATCCTTTAGTGCCCCTTCAACCTGCAGGTCTGCATTCAAATTCTGCCGCTGCTGTGCAAAGCCCTCCTGCAGCGCCTGCT
>JAFOYD010000159.1 GCA_017391545.1 Lachnospiraceae bacterium | reverse complement strand
GTGCTCCGATGATATAAAAAAGTGCCATGCAGGGCACCATATATAGCGTAATCTTTGAGATTGACCGGATTCCTCCGAGGATGACCAGAATGACCAGAATGGTAATCACAAGTCCGCTTTTTGCCTGCGGTATGTCAAAGCTTTCGGCAAGCGCCAGAGTGATGGAATTCGACTGTGCCATATTTCCCATGCCAAAGGAGGAAAGCACGGCAAACAGTGCAAACAGCATACCAAGGATACTGCCCGCTTTTTTGTTCGGAAATGCGCTCTGCAGCGTGTACATTGGCCCGCCTGTCACGGTTCCCGCCTCATTTTTTGCGCGGTATTTGACAGCTAGCATGCTTTCTGCGAATTTTGTGGAGAGTCCGATCAGGGCTGAGAGAATCATCCATACGAGTGCGCCGGGTCCTCCCATGACCATTGCCGTTGCCACGCCGACAATATTTCCCGTTCCGATGGTGGCGGCAAGCTCTGTCGTGAGGGATGCCAGCGCAGAAATCTCTCCTTCCTGCCCATCACCCTCTTCTTTTTGAAAAAGACATCTGATGGCATATCCCAGGTTCCGCAGCGGTAAAAAGCGCATCCGAAGCATCAGGTAGATGCCCGTGCCGAGCAGAAGTACCAGCATGCCCGGTCCCCATACAAGGTTATCCACATTTTTTAATAATTCTGCCATGTTTTCCACAATCTGCCTGGACATTTTTGTATATTATATGCACGATTAACGTTTTTATGCGAAAATAATCTTTCCACGTTCATAATTCGTTAACAATTCCTTGAAAAAATATTCAAGAAATCAACATGATTTTGTCACGAAACCAATATATACTATAAACATAAGGTGATACAAAACAACACCTTAAAACAACAAGTGACAATATTACTTATAAAAACTTTTTCATAATAAATGCCAGGTAATCACTAGATTACTTGGCATCCTCCCTTTCTAGCAGCTTTTTTCAGCCCATCCGGGCTGAGTGAAAAAGCTGTTTTTTTGCGCTTTTTATTGAAATTGTATATCGTTTCATGTATAATTTTGTCACCTGCATTTACATAATAAATGCATATAATGTATGAGGGAGGTTTCTTTATGCTAGATCTAATAGCAAAAATCAACAGCGCCGTCAATGGCGTGGTGTGGGGTATTCCCATGCTGATTCTAATCATCGGTACGGGCATTTATATGACGCTGCGTACGAAAGTTTTCCAGATCACCTATGCAAAGCATGTGACTGCTGAGACGATCGGTGGCGTGTTCAAGAAGGGAAGTCATGTCAAGAATTCCAAGGAAAAGGCTTCCATTTCACAGTTTCAGGCGTTATGTACTGCGCTTGCAGCCACAATCGGAGTCGGCAATATCGCCGGTGTAGCCGCTGCCATCGCTGCGGGTGGTCCCGGTGCCGTGTTCTGGATGTGGCTGTCTGCTTTCTTCGGAATGATGACGAACTTTTCCGAGAACGTTCTTGGTATCTACTACCGCCGCAAGAACGCTCATGGCGAGTGGTGTGGCGGTGCCATGTACTATCTCCGAGATGGTCTTGGTGCTAAGAAGGGCTGTGAACGTATTGGCAAGGTGCTGGCAGTACTGTTCTCCGTATTCTGTATTCTTGCTTCCTTTGGTATCGGCAACATGAGTCAGGTCAATACCATTGCAGGAAACATTACATCCGTATTCAAGATCCAGGCGCTCGACCGCACACTGACGATCGGCTCTGCCGAGATCAATCTGTACGCTCTGATCGTCGGCATCCTTCTCATGATTCTGGCAGGACTTGTCATCGTTGGCGGTATCAAGCGAATCGCACAGTTTACAGAGAAGTTTGTTCCGTTCATGGCATGTGCTTACATCATCGGTGCGCTTATCGTTTTCATCGTAAATATTACCAAAGTCGGTGAAGTATTTGGTGCCATCTTCTCGTTTGCCTTTGGCTTTAAGGCTGTCGGTGGCGCTGCGATCGGTCTTGCTGTCAAGGCTGCCGTTACCTGGGGCTTTAAGCGTGGTGTATTCTCCAACGAGGCCGGTCTTGGTTCTTCTGTCATGGTACATTCTGCTTCCAACGTTATAGAGCCTGTCATGCAAGGTATGTGGGGTATCTTTGAAGTATTTGCGGACACCATTGTGGTATGTACACTGACTGCATTTTCAATCCTCTCCACAGGACTGATCGATCTGCAGACGGGCGAGATGATCTCTGCAAATGAAAAGACAGCGCTCGTCAGTGAGGCTTTTGGTACCGTATTTAATTTCGGTGGTCTGAATATCGGTGGCGCTTTCATCGCCATCGCGATTCTGCTGTTTGCATTCTCGACCGTACTTGGCTGGAGCTACTATGGCACAAAGGCATGGGAATTCTTATTCGGCACAAAGGCTACGATTATCTACAAGGTGATCTTCGTGGTGTTTATCGTATTCGGCGCTACCATGAGTCTTGACCTTGCATGGGATATCTCTGATACCTTCAACGGTCTGATGGCGCTTCCGAACCTGATCGGTGTGCTCGCCCTCTCAGGCACTGTCATCAAGATCACGCGCAACTATGTGGCACGTACTTTCCAGGGCTCCAAGGAAGCTCCGATGCTTTCGGCATTTGATGATATACAGGCGGAGCAGGAAGCAAAGCTCAAGGCACAGAAACAATAGATTTTATCAGCATCAAAAAAGAGCAGACAATGTGAATCAATCTCGCATTTGTCTGCTTTTTATATACTATGCTTTTGTAATAAAATCTCCACTCGTGATACGACCTCCATAGCTTCCGGGCGTGATGTGCTCACCAAGGACACTATGCGCACCATATTTATCATAGGAATACAATAAAAATCCTGCGCATCGATTCGCGTCCAGTCTGTCATATGCCGTCTGTGCATCCTGATTCGCATTTTTATGATATTTTTCAAGCTGATACCTTGCACTGGGATCATGTTCCAGCGCTTTTTCAAGCTTTTGCGCTTCTGTCTGTTGCTCTGTCACCGGATGTGACAGTCCTTCTCTGGCATTGGCAAGCTGGCTTTCTTCTATGGCTGACATATATTCTGCCATCTGCCCCGAAATCTGTTCCCGTTCTCTCTGCTTTGGATTCTTTGATGCAGGCGTGTAGGTATCCTGCTGCCTGCGTTTGTCGTAGTAGGTACCGATCGCCGCTTCGATGCTGAGTGTTCCCGGAGGCTTCCCGCGAAACTTCCTGTTCTGAGGGGCACTTTCCGCAGCAGTCAGGCTGCCTATACGAGAAATCCTCTGCAGGACAAGTTCTCGTCTTCTATTCATTTTTCATGCCACCTCCGTGTGACGTTTTAGTAAATTC
>JAFOYD010000158.1 GCA_017391545.1 Lachnospiraceae bacterium | reverse complement strand
GGTTCGAGTCCTACTCGGGGAGTTGACCATATTTTTAAAGAAGATTTGCTGAAAAGACTATATACAGCGAAAGAAATTAAGGTCACACCTAAACTTTTTATTTAAAATATTTGGGGCAAATATTTTAAAGCATAATATTGGGCTCCATGGTCAAGCGGTTAAGACATCGCCCTTTCACGGCGGTAACACGGGTTCGATTCCCGTTGGAGTCATTTTAAATATATATGGCGACTTAGCCACGTGGTAAGGCATGGGACTGCAACTCCCTGATCATCGGTTCAAATCCGTTAGTCGCCTCTGTAACCTGTAACATCAGTTACAGGTTTTTCTTTACTTTATAGGAAATTGCCACAGTGTATATCATTTCAACAAAAGCAAAGCTTTGAAAGCTTTGCTTTTGCAATCGGATGCGCTGGCATCCGATTTTTTTATAGAATTTGCATATATCCTATGAATAGGGTATTATTATATTAAAAAAAGAAGAAGATAACTGTTCAGCAGGTCTGTACATTTACCTATGAAAGTTCTGAATGGTTACGAAAGGATGTAGCTGCTTATGCAGAGAAATAGAATAAAGACATTAAATCTGATTATTATATTGCTCATCTTAGTCACAATCATGGCTTTGACATTTGTAGGAATACTCGGGGCTTTGTACATAAAAGAACGCAATGTGGCAGAACGCCTTGAGTCAGAAAATATACAGCTTCAGGATCAGGTATCTGATCTGACATTTTCCCTTGAAGAAGCGCAGGAAATTGATGAGAATATGAGTGATACTGGGGAAAATGAAAATGTACAGAATGAGGAAAGTGTGCCTGCTATGAATATGCAGATGCAGATGGGAGACAGTGTACCAGATACAGAGGCACAGATTACAGAATCCGTAAAGCAGAAAATGAAGGAGCTTGTAGTAGCAGAGGATGGCAGCCCTCTAAAAATGTTACGTGAGTTTTTTCCGGAAAATCTGATCTATTATGACGAGAAACAATATGTATTTGCCCCGGTTCTTGACGAAGTAAAGAAGCATGACTTGTTATCAGAGAATTTTGTAGAGAATGACAAGGGTGAGATGCAATATGTGGAGAATGGTGTGGTGACTTCCCACAAGGGAATCGATGTGTCCAAGTATCAAGGGGATATTGACTGGAAGGCAGTCAAGGAAGATGGCGTAGAATATGCATTTGTCAGGCTTGGGCTTCGCGGCTATGAGTCAGGAAAGCTTGTGCTTGATGAATATTTTGACAAGAATATGCGTGGCGCAAATGAAGCAGATGTAGCTGCAGGAGTATATTTCTTCACACAGGCAATTACTGTTGAAGAAGCAAAGGAGGAAGCCGCATATGTGTTAGAAAACATTACAGAATATGATGTGACTTGCCCGATTGTATTTGACGTGGAGATGATTGTTGGCGCTAATGGCAGGGCGAATAATCTGACAAAGGAGGAGCGCACTGACATTACGATTGCCTTCTGTGAGGTAATCAGACAGGCTGGATATACACCGATGATTTATGGAAATGTAAAATGTTTTACGAAGATGCTTGATCTTGCAAGGCTTGAGGATTATGAAAAATGGTATGCATTCTATGACAACTACATGTATATACCATATGAGGTGAGCTGTTGGCAGTATACAGAGAAAGGTACGGTCAAGGGCATCAAAAACAAAGTTGACTTAAATATTTCTTATAAAACATGGTAGAAAGGGGTAAAGACTATGAGTAGCGAGATTGAAAAGCTTCAGAAAATGATTGACGAGAGTGATAACATTGTATTTTTTGGAGGTGCGGGAGTATCGACCGAGAGTGGCATTCCGGACTTTAGAAGTGTAGACGGGCTGTACCACCAGAAATATGATTATCCACCCGAGACGATCTTAAGTCACACGTTTTATATGAAAAAGACGAGTGAATTCTTTCAATTTTATCGCGATAAGATGCTCTTCTTGGATGCGAAGCCAAACGCTGCCCACCTCGCCTTGGCAAGGCTCGAAGAGATTGGAAAGCTAAAGGCTGTGGTAACGCAGAATATTGATGGACTTCACCAGGCTGCAGGCAACAAAAAAGTCCTTGAATTACATGGCAGTGTCCTTCGGAATTATTGTGAGCGATGCCATAAATTTTATGATGTTCAGACCGTGATCGATGCTGAGGATATACCGCTATGTGAGTGTGGTGGACGCATTAAGCCGGATGTTGTACTTTATGAGGAAGGATTGGACCAGAATACCCTTCAGGAATCTGTCAGGGTGATCAGTGAGGCAGATATGCTGATCATTGGAGGAACATCGCTGGCCGTTTACCCTGCTGCAGGACTGATTGATTATTATCAGGGTAATAAGCTGGTGCTGATCAATAAGGCTCCTACTCAGAGAGATACGATGGCAGATTTAATCATCAAGGGCAGCATCGGAGAGGTTTTTTCACAGCTTAAGCTCTAGGAGGAATATGATGAGTTTTGAATATGAAGTCGGAAATATTGTGAAATTGAAAAAAAAGCATCCTTGTGGAAGCTTTGAGTGGGAGATTTTGCGAGTTGGAGCAGATTTCAGACTAAAATGCGTGGGATGTGGTCATCAGATTATGCTTCCCAGACGTCAGGTGGAGAAAAATACAAAAGATGTAAAAAAGTAAATGAAAAAATGTCAAAAGGGCTTGAAAAACTGATCAAAATATGATATCATAACTCTTCGTGATATATAAAATCCTTGCTTCTTTTAAACGAAGAGGCCAGAGACCAAAAGGAGGTAACAAAATGAACAAGTATGAATTAGCCGTTGTTGTCAGCGCAAAGCTTGAGGATGATGACAGAGCAGCTACCATTGAAAAGGTAAAAGAGATCGTATCTAAGCATGGTGGCACAATCACAAACGTAGATGAGTGGGGCAAGAAGAGACTTGCTTACGAAGTACGTAAAATGAAGGAAGCTTTCTATTATTTCATCCAGTTCGAAGGCGAAGCAACAGTTCCAGCTGAAATCGAATCCAGAGTTCGTATTATGGAAAACGTTGTTAGATATTTGTGTGTTAGACAGGACGAGGAATAGAGTGCGTGCCTGCTAAATACAAGATGCAGGACGTTTAGTGGGAGAACTTTTATATGAATAAAGTAATTTTGATGGGACGTTTAGTAAGAGATCCTGAGGTTAGATATACACAGGGTGACAACCAGATGGCAATTGCCAGATATACACTTGCAGTTGACAGGAGATTCAATCGTAACGGTGATGAAAACACAGCAGATTTTATTCCGTGTGTTGCATTTGGCAAAGCCGCGGAGCATGCAGAGAGATATTACCGTAAGGGATTAAAGGTTGCTGTTACAGGACGGATCCAGACAGGCAGCTATACCAATAAGGATGGTGTAAAAGTTTATACCACAGATGTTGTTGTTGAAGAACAGGAATTTGCTGAGAGTAAAAACAGCAATAACAACTCCGGAGATAATTATGGAAATAACTTCGGGGGCGGTAACAGCCAGTCCGCTGCACCTATGGCAGCAGATGATGGTTTCATGAATATTCCAGATGGAATTGATGAGGAGTTACCATTTAACTAAGAATCGTTTTTAAAGATTGAAAGAATAGGAGGCTTTATCATGGCTTTTAATAAAACTGAAAAAGCTGATTCTCCAATGAAGAGAAGAGGCGGAATCCGTAGAAGAAAAAAAGTTTGCGTATTTTGCGGTAAGGACAATGTAATTGATTATAAGGATACAGCAAAGTTAAAGAGATACGTGTCTGAGAGAGGTAAGATTCTTCCCAGAAGAATTACAGGAAACTGTGCGAAGCATCAGAGAGCTCTTACAGTAGCGATCAAGAGAGCACGTCATCTTGCACTTATGCCTTATACAATTGATTAATATCATCGATATGAAATTTATGAAGACCAATGAACCGCTTGCGGTTTGTTGGTCTTTTTCACTGAAAGAGTAGTGACAGAAGGGAGATCCGTAAATGATCGAGGCAGTTAATTTGAGTAAGAAATTTGAGCGGAGCATAAAGCAGGGCAGAAAGAATATAAAAGAAGAATTTTTGGCAGTGGATCAGGTTTCTTTAAGTGCGGGAGAGGGCGAGATTGTCGGTATTCTGGGACCTAACGGTGCAGGAAAGACGACGTTGCTTCGCATGCTTGGGATGCTTATGACACCGACTGTAGGCGAAGTGAAATTGACAGATGCTTCGGGTAGATTCATAGAGGAGGTTACGGAGAAAAAGAGAGCAATCGGATATCTTTCAGGCAATACCAGGCTCTATCAAAGATTCTCGATTCGCGAGTATCTGCGGTTTCTGGGACAGCTCTATGATTACAGTGAGCAGGAAATAGCTGACAGGACAGAGGAGATTATCAAGGTCCTGAATATGGAGACTTTTGCCGATAACTACATCGGTAAGCTTTCTACCGGCCAGACACAGAGGGCATCGATTGCAAGATGTCTTATGGCAGACCCACAGCTTTATATTCTTGATGAACCGACATTGGGACTTGATATCTTAAGTGCTGATGCGATCATCAGTTTTATGAAGGAACAAAAGGAAAAGGGCAAGACAGTGCTGTATTCAACACATTATCTGGAAGAGGCGGAGGTGCTTTGTGACCGCATCTATATGATTTGTGACGGCAGAATCGTGGCGCAGGGTACACCACAGCAACTAAAGGAGCAGACTGGCAGTATGAGCCTGAGAGAGGCTTTTCATGTCATCTATAACAGCGAAAAGAAGTAATAGGATTTTGGCATTAATCCATTAGACCATGGGGAAGGTAAAGGATTCATATATGAAAAAGATTGGAATTTTAGTAAAAAAAGAAATCATGGAAATTTTGCGGGATAAGAAGACACTGATTATCATGGTTGTGGTACCTGTGCTGCTGTATCCGCTGATCATTATTGCCATGACAGTAGGAATGTCAATGATGATGCAGGCGCAGGAGGAGAAAACCTATACGATAGGGTATCGATCGCAGGACCAGGAATACGTGTTGCCACTGGAAGAGATTTATGGAAAGAATCAGGAAGAACTTGAATGTAAACTTGATTTTCAAGGTGTACCTGAAAGTGATGAGGAGACCGCACGCGAAGAGGCAGATGTATGGCTGAGCTTTTCTAAGGAAAGCGATGGTGTTCATATCAAAGCCGACTATCATTCGACGAATCAGGATTCCAGCTACGCAGAGGGGGCCTTGAATGATATTGTTGATCTCTATAGCGAGAAGCTTTTGGCTGAAAATCTGGAAGCGCAGGGACTGTCGGAAAATTTCCTGCATCCGGTAACTTATGAGGCTTCGGACTCTGCAACCATGTCAGAGACAGTAGGAATGAGCATGGGCGGCGCCATTGGAATGCTGTTAATAACCATGATTCTAATGGGCGCTTTTTATCCGGCAGTAGATATTACGACAGGCGAGAAAGAGCGCGGTACACTTGAGACACTCCTTACGTTGCCTGTGACCAATTTTCAGATGATCATGAGCAAATATATCGCGGTGTCGCTGTTTGCATGTGTGACGGCTGTTATTTCATTAATCTCGCTTAGCGGAGTTGTATTTTTCATGATGTCCGGCATGATGAAAGAGCTTGCAGGTGAAATGGGGCAGATTTCGGTCGCGGGGTATCTTGGCTGTATTCCGGTGCTTCTGGCAGCGATGATCACAACGACAATGCTGATTACAGCGATATGTATGTGTTTTTGCATCTTTGCCAAGAGTACGAAGGAGGCAAATAATTATATTACGCCGGTGATGCTTGTTGTCATGTTCGCTTCCATGGCAGGTATGATTCCTACGGTGGAGCTTAACTATAAGCTGGCGTTGGTGCCACTTGTCAATGTGTCACTGTTGATCAAGCAGGTTCTTTCCCAGCAGCTCGATTTGGCACTGGCGGGAATCACGATTGTGGTAAACATGGCATATGGCGTGATCGTGATATGGATTCTTGCCAAGATGTATGACAGTGAGGATATTCTGTTTTCTGATGGTTTCCGGAGCTTTCGGATATTCCAGAAGCGTTCCGATATCAAGAAAGGCACAGTGCCGGCGACGGGCGATCTATTGATCTGTATGGTTGTGATTCTGCTTGCGATGATTTATATAGGCGGTATGATTGGAAGCTATGATGTATTTGCAGGCACTGTCTTTAATCAGATTTTTATTTTTGCGACACCTGTCCTTGTGACGTGGTATATGAAATCTGATCAGCCAAGACTTTTTTCCATCCATAGACCAAAATTTAAGGCAGTGGCAGGCAGTGTCATATTTTACATTGGTATGTTCTCGTTTATATTGATTGTAAGTACAATATTATCCCAGATCTTTACGGAAAGTACACAGAATGTCGCGGCCACATTTGAAGAAATCATGAAGCAGCCGTTTGCGCTGATCATACTGGTTGTGGCAGTGATGCCTGCGATCGGCGAGGAACTGCTTTTCAGGGGATTACTGCTTGGAAGTCTTAGGGCAAAATACAGGGTAGGACTTTCGATCGTGATTTCTTCGGTAGTGTTCGGATTCTTTCACATGAGCCTTGTCAAACTGATTCCGACGACACTTCTCGGTGTATGTTTTGCAGTCGTGGTGACGAAAGGTGGAAGTATTTTCCTTTCGATGCTCCTGCATTTCACAAATAATCTGATATCGGTGCTGTCCATGAAATATCCCGAAAAAACAGGGGAGCTGTTTCCGTTTATGATGAAGGAAAGCTTCTCGGAAGCGGAAATCGTTGTGCTTGTGGTGGTGGCAGTCGTGTGCACAACAGTCGGGTATTGGATTTTGCGGGGCAACGGGCAGACAATGACAGACAATAATGAGGGTACTGAATAGTTACGCAGGAATAAATTCATGCAAATGCATAAAAGGATCTAAATCGATGAATAATAAAATGATGAAATATATCTCTGTGATTGTGCTTCTGGCAGTCTGCATTTTCTTAGGCAGTACACTGGATGACCAGAATAAAGAAGCCACACAGTCACTTTTTGCCATGGATACCTATATGGAAATCACTGCGTATGGGCGAAACAGTGAACGGGCTGTAGAGGCAGCAGCAGATGAAATCAAGCGACTTGATGCACTGCTTTCTACGGGCAGTCAGACGAGCGAGGTGACAGCGCTGAACAAAGATAAAACCGGAACGCTTTCGGATGATACGGCGTATCTTTTTGCGCGTTCACAGGAAATCAACCGTGATACAGACGGTGCTTTTGACATTACGATCTATCCTGTCATGAGGGCATGGGGCTTTACCGGAGAGGGCTTTCGGGTTCCTTCCGAAGAGGAGCTCTCAACGCTCACGGATGCTGTTGATATGACACAGCTTTTCTATGAAAATGGCGTGCTTACCATACCGGACAATATGGAGATTGATTTTGGCGGAATCGCAAAAGGATATACTTCTGAGCACGTTGCAAAAATCATGGAACAGTATGGCATCAAAAGTGCGAAGCTAAACTTAGGCGGAAATGTCCAGACAATCGGTGCAAAACCGGATAAGCGTGCATGGAAAATTGCGATCAAAAGTCCTGATGAGTCGGAAGCGTATCTTGGAATCGTTTCAGTCATGGACAAGGCGGTAGTGACTTCAGGAGGATATGAGAGATATTTTGAACAGGATGGTGTGACATATCATCATATTATTGATCCTGCGACAGGAAAGCCTGCGCAGAATGGTCTGGTGTCTGTGACGATCATCTCTGGGGATGGGACCTATGCAGACGGGATGTCAACTGCCCTTTTTGTGATGGGAAAGGAGAGGGCAATTTCTTATTGGAAGTCGCATCGGGAGCAATTTGACTTTGTTTTGCTGGATGAAAGTGGTAAGATGTATGTATCAGAGGGGATTGAAAAGGACTTTACCTCTGAACATGAATATCAAATAATCAGGTGAGGTGACGTATAAGATGGATTCTAAGGTCGTAGAGAATTTTTTGAGATATGTTAAGATTGACACGCAGTCGAGTGAGGAAAATTCTACAAAAGTACCATCGACTGAGAAGCAGAGAGATCTGGCAAAACTTTTATATCGGGAGCTTACGGAGCTTGGCGCGGAAAATGTGCGGTATGACGAGGAACATGGCTATGTATATGCTGTGATACCTTCCAATCTGTCTGGTAAGGAGGCTCCGGCAATAGGCTTTATTGCGCATATGGATACTTCTGAGGCTGTCAGTGGGGCAAATGTAAATCCCAGAATCATAGAAAACTACGATGGCAAAGACATTGTGCTGAACGAAGAGAAAAATATTGTCACTTATGTGGCTGAGTTTCCCATGCTCAAAGAATGTAAGGGCAAGAGTCTGATCGTGACAGACGGAAACACTCTGCTTGGCGGTGATGATAAGGCTGGGGTGGCAGAGATCATGGCGATGGCAGAGCATCTTCTGACGCACCCGGAGATACAACACGGAAAGATCTGCATCGGTTTTACGCCTGACGAGGAAGTAGGAAACGGTGTGGAATATTTTGATCTCAAGGGCTTTGGCGCAGACTATGCCTATACGGTAGATGGCGGAGAACTTGGTGATATGAGTTATGAATGCTTTCATGCAGCAGGAGCAGTACTTACAGTAACCGGTAAGAGCGTTCATCCGGGCTATGCCAAAAATATCATGAAAAATGCGATCAAGCTTGCCTATGAGTTTATCCATGCACTTCCTGATGAGTGCCCCGAAAATACGGAAGGGTATGAGGGCTTTTATCATGTGGACAGCATGAAGGGCAACGTGGAGAAGGCAGTTTTAGAGTACATTATCAGGGATCATGACAGGGCAAAATTTGAACAGAGAAAAGCGATATTCGTCAATACGGCACAGAAGCTCAACGAAATGTATGGAGCTGGAACTTTTACTGTGGAAATGACGGATTCTTACAGTAATATGCGTGAGATGATCGAGAAGGAAATGCATATTGTTGATCATGTAATGGAAGCGATGAAGCGCGCAGGCGTGGAACCAAAGGTATCGCCGATACGTGGCGGAACCGATGGGGCCAGACTGTCTTTCGAGGGGCTTTTGTGCCCTAATATCTGTACCGGTTCGGAGGGGCATCATGGCAGAAACGAATTTGCCTGCATCGAGGATATGGAAAAAATCGTAGAAATCTTATTAAACATCGTCAGTATTTATGCGTGTGTTTAGACGGTATATCTAAAAAGAGTTTATAAATAGACAAAATCTGCTATGGAACTTTAGACAGATTAATGATATACTTAATTATAAAATACAGATTGGATATATCCCGAAACGCATTACGCGGGAGGTATAATACATGGCGCAAAAAGTAAAATTAAAAGGGCATCTGAAGGGTTATCTTCAGACAACACTGTTATTAGGAATTTTGTTGGCTGTTGTTAATGTGGGAATTTATTTTCTCAATGTATGGGCCGGTATCTATATATCAGGTTTTTTGATTATTTATCTGATTGCTATGAGTTCGCTGCTTTACCGAAATAAGCCGATTATCATGAACGAATTTATCAGCTTTGCGACGCAGTATGGGCAGATTCAGAGAAAGTTGCTCCGGGACTTGGAGCTTCCGCATGTACTGATGGATGATGCCGGTAAGATCATATGGACAAATGCAGCCTTTGAGCAGGTCATACATAAGGAAAAGGGTTATCGAAAAGCGATCTCGACAGTATTTCCTTCTGTGACAAAGGAAAAGCTGGTGTTTGATGATGATGTTGAGGTGGAACTTTCCTTTGAGGATCATGAGTACATTTTTAAGATGAAGAAGGTTTCCATAAAGGATGTACTTGATAACAGTGAGGTCATCGACAGTGATGGCAATGAGAGTTATCTGATCGCAGGATACTTGTTTGATGAGACGGATCTGAAACGTGCACTTCGCGAACTTGATGATCAAAGTCTGGCAGTAGGCATGATTTATATTGATAATTATGATGAGGCACTGGAAAGCGTGGAGGATGTCAGAAGATCCCTTCTGATGGCACTGATTGACAGAAAGATCAATAAATATATTTCTTCGATTGATGGTATTGCGAGAAAAACAGAGAAGGACAAGTATTTGGTCATCATGCGCAAAAAGGCATTGCTCAGCCTGAAGGAATCAAGGTTTGAGCTTTTAGAGGATGTCAAGACGGTCAATATCGGAAATGAGATGGCAGTGACGGTCAGTATTGGTGTTGGTGTTGACGCACCGACGTACAGCCAAAATTGTGAGTTTGCGCGAACTGCAATCGACCTGGCACTTGGACGAGGCGGCGATCAGGCGGTCGTGAAATCGCCGGATTCCATTGTGTATTATGGCGGAAAGAGCCAGCAGATTGAGAAAAATACCCGCGTAAAGGCGCGCGTAAAGGCAAATGCCTTGCAGGAAATCGTTACCAGCAAGGACAGGGTGCTGATCATGGGGCATCGCCTTGCTGATGCTGATGCATTTGGTGCCGCTGTCGGTATCAGCTGTATTGCAAGAGCACTCGGCCGCAAATCACATATTGTCATTAATGACATAACGGCATCCGTGAAACCGCTGAGTGAACTGTTCAAGGATAGAAATATCTATGAGGAAGATTTCATCATAAGCAGTGCTGAGGCACTTGAGATTGCTGATAACAACACGGTTTTAGTCGTTGTTGATGTGAATAAGCCAAGCATAACGGAGTGTCCGGAGTTAATCAAGAGCTGTAAGACTGTGGTTGTGCTCGACCATCACAGACAAAGCTCAGAGGTCATTGAGAATGCTACGCTTTCGTATGTGGAGCCATATGCATCAAGCACCTGTGAGATGGTTGCTGAGGTCGTTCAGTACATAGCAGGTACAGTGAAGGTACGGGGCAATGAGGCAGATTGTATGTATTCGGGCATTATGGTGGACACGAACAACTTCACTGCCAAGACAGGCGTCAGAACGTTTGAGGCGGCAGCATTTTTAAGAAGATGCGGTGCTGATGTGACAAGGGTGAGAAAAATGTTCAGAGATGGCGCTGCAGAGTATAAAGCAAAGGCGGAAGCTGTGAGAAATGCGGAGATCTACAAAAATGTGTATGCCATGAGTATCTGCCCTACAGAGGGGCTTGAGAGTCCGACAGAAATCGGTGCACAGGCGGCAAATGACCTGCTCGATATGAGTGGTATCAAGGCAAGCTTTGTGGCTACAGAATATAATGGCAAGATATATCTGTCTGCCAGATCGATTGATGAGATCAATGTACAGATTATTATGGAACGGCTTGGCGGCGGTGGTCATATGAATATCGCAGGAGCACAGCTTAAGGATACAACGCCTCAGCGGGCGATCAGTATTGTCAAGGATACAATCAATCAGATGATTGAAGAGGGTGCGATCTGATATACATTTGAAGAAAGATAACTGTTCAGCAGGTTTATGCCCATAACTATGAGGATACTGAATAGTTACGAAGAAAGGATAGGAGTATAATGAAGGTAATTTTATTAGAGGACGTAAAGTCAGTTGGAAAAAAGGGTGATCTGGTAGAACTGAAGGAAGGCTATGCCAAGAATTTTATTCTTCCTAAAAAGCTTGGTGTGGAGGCTACAGGGGCAAATATGAATACACTGAAGCTTCAGAAGCAGAATGAGGAAAAGATTGCGAAGGAACAGTTAGAAGCAGCAAAGGCTCTGGCAGCAGAGGTCGAGCAGATGACTGTCAAACTTGAGATCAAGGGCGGTGAAGGTGGAAAGACCTTTGGCTCCGTTTCATCAAAGGAAATCGCAAAGGCTGTGGCTGACCAGTATGGCAAGGAAATTGACAAAAAGAAGATCCAGCTTAGTGAGGCAATTAAGATGGCAGGAACACACGAGGTTACTGTGAAACTTCATCCAAAGGTATCTGCAAAACTCAGAGTGCATGTTGAGAGTGTATAGGAGGTTTGGGCGATGCCGGAAATGGATGAGGCAGTCTTAAAGAGAATTTTGCCTCACAGTATTGAGGCAGAGCAGTCGGTAATTGGTTCCATGCTGATGGACAAGGAGGCAATCACCATAGCAAGCGAGCAGATCAATGGTGAGGACTTTTATGCAAAACAGTATGGTATCCTTTTTGATACAATGGTAGAGCTCAATGACGAGGGCAAGCCGGTAGACCTTGTGACACTTCAGGAAAGGCTCAAGGAAAAAGCGGTACCTCCGGAAATCTACAGTCTGGAGTACATAAGGGATGTCATGGCAGCAGTGCCGACATCTGCAAACATCAAGCACTACGCAAATATCGTGGCTGAAAAGTCTGTGCTTAGAAAGCTGATTCGCGTCAATGAGGAGATTGCCAATAACTGCTATGCTCAGAATGATTCTCTGGAAGCGATTCTGGAAGCATCTGAGAAGAGCATTTTTGATATTGTACAGAAGAGAAATAATGGTGATTTTGTTCCAATCAGACAGGTCGTCATGAACGCCATGAATATGATTGAGGAGGCATCCAAGAATAAGGGAGCTGTAACGGGTATCGCGACAGGCTTTCTTGATTTGGATTATAAAACTGCCGGTATGCAGCCGTCCGACTTGATCCTTGTGGCGGCGCGTCCCTCAATGGGAAAGACCGCATTTGTGCTAAATATCGCCCAGCATGTGGCATTTCATGAGGACAAGGCGGTAGCGATCTTTTCATTGGAAATGTCAAAGGAGCAGTTGGTAAACCGTCTGCTCTCGTTGGAATCAAAGGTCAATTCACAATCCATCCGTACAGGTAACATGAAGGATGATGAGTGGGAACGTCTGATTGAAAGTGCAGATGTGATCGGAAGGTCAAAGCTTCTGATCGATGATACACCGGGCATCAGCATCGGTGAGCTTCGTTCCAAGTGCAGGAAATTCAAGCTTGAGTACGATTTGCAAATGATAATCATAGACTATTTACAGCTGATGACAGGCTCAGGAAAGACTGAGTCGAGACAGCAGGAAATCTCAGATATATCGAGGTCTTTAAAGGCTTTGGCGCGTGAGTTGCACGTACCTGTGATCGCGCTTTCGCAGCTCTCACGAGCTGTTGAGCAGAGACCGGACCACAGACCAATGCTTTCTGACCTCCGTGAGTCAGGAGCGATTGAGCAGGATGCCGATGTCGTAATGTTCATCTATCGTGATGACTACTACAATAAGGACACAGAGCTTAAAAATGTGGCTGAGATTATCATAGCCAAACAGAGAAACGGTGCCATCGGTACGATCAATCTGGCATGGCTGCCTGATTATACACAGTTTGCAAATCTTGCAAAATAAGATATCAATACCATATATTATTTTTACAAAAGAGGACATGATTGGACATGGCCTCTTTTTGCATGAAAGGAAAGGAGTAAAACAAAGTGAAGGAAAAGTATCTGATTAACGAGGCTGCAAAAGAGGTGCATGTGGAGTCACATGTGTTGAGATACTGGGAGGAAGAGCTGGAGCTGCCTATTCGAAGAAATGAGCAGGGACACAGAATATACACGCAGGAGGACGTAGACCGCTTTATCCGGATCAAGGAGCTGAAAGACCAGGGATTACAGCTAAAGGCAGTCAAGACCTTGTTGGATCAGGTACAGAATGACAATGGAGGCGAGGAGGATATGAGGGCAGACAATCCCTTTGCACAAAAGCGGATGACCAAGATCGTAAAGCCGGGCGAGGGAAGAACAGTTCCATTAAAAAGCTCTGAGGATATCAGATGGAGCGAACGATTTGGCAGCAAAAAGCATGAGACTGTGGGTAGTACGACAAAAGATACGTTCAGCAGCACAGGAAAGAATATGATTGAAATCAAGGAGATGCGGTCACTCGATGAGGCGCGCGGAGCTGATCAGAGGAATGAACTGCAGGATACATCAAACGAGCAGACGATGAGACTTCAGTATTTATTCCAGAAGCTGATCAAAGAGGCTGTTGCTGCCAATAACGAGGAAATGGCTGAACATCTGGTAGAGCGCATTACGGAGAATGTAAAGGAAGACGTATGTAAGGAGCTTGACTATCAGTTCCGATTGATGGAGGAGCGTGATGAGGAACGGACAAGCAGCAGGCGAGCGATTGAGGATAAGCGCAATGAGGATTACTATAAGCGCATTGATGAACTGTTAAGACAGTACAGTGGCAAAAATACGAAGCTAAAGGACAAAGGCAAGGAGAAAGCGAAAGACAAGACGATAACATTTCCAAATCTGAAAGCTAAGGAAGACAGAGGTGAAGTGAAGGCAAAAAAAGAGTTTCATCTGTTTCGTAAAACGGTGGAAGCAAAATAAAAAAATGCCATATCCTTTTAAAAGGATGTGGCATTTCTTTTCTTTGCAATTAAGCCTGCTCGATAGAGCCTGTAGGACAGGCACCTGCGCAAGAACCGCAATCGATGCACTTATCTGCGTCGATCTCGAACTTGCCGTCGCCCATGCTGATTGCGCCAACTGGGCACTGACCTTCACATGCACCACATGCTACACAAGCATCAGAAATCTGGAATGCCATAATACAATTTCCTCCTTAAAACAATGAAAATAAAAACACAGTATTTGATATGTAGCTCAAGTAACGGTGTGCGACACAACGCTACTTGACAAATACTTATCAATAGTAATATTTTAATATATCTTCACATGAATTACAAGGTTTAAAAGAGATTTTAACATGTTATTTTATGGGGATTCCACGGCGCTCCTTAATACCATTCAGGATGTACTGCTTTAGCTCGGGCACTTTGTTTTTGTCCATCTCGGGTACACCTTCAAGGCGGTATGGAATACCGAGTTCATCGTATTTTTTCTTGCCCATGGTGTGATATGGGAGTACATCGAG
>JAFOYD010000157.1 GCA_017391545.1 Lachnospiraceae bacterium | reverse complement strand
TTCTGGAGAGCGACCTACGCATCCGTCGTTCCCGGATATCATCAGAATAAGGAGCATTGGAACACCATTATTTTAGATGGATCAATTCCCGATGAGGGCATCAGACGCATGATTGCCGAAAGCTATGATCTGGTGACGGACAGCCCGTCAAAACGAATCTACGAGGCGGTAAAAAAGATTCCGACAGGTCACGTGGCAACCTACGGACAGGTGGCAGAGCTTGCGGGGGATAAAAAGATGGCGCGCGCAGTCGGAAATGCACTGCACAAAAATCCCGATCCCGACAACATACCATGCTTTCGCGTGGTAAATGCCAAGGGAGAGCTGGCAGGGGAATTTGCTTTTGGCGGAGCCGGGGCACAGGCAAAGCTCCTCGAAGCGGAAGGCATCGAGGTCATAAACGGTAAGGTCGATCTGAAAAAATATGGGATATAAATGAAGACTTGCAAAAGGAGCAATACAAATGGGACATGTATATTTTGTCCGTCATGGACAGACAGTGTGGAATGTGGAAAACAAAATTTGCGGTGCGACAGACATTGCACTTACTGAGCTTGGGCATCAGCAGGCAATCGAGACAGGGAAAACGATTTTAGAGCAGGGAATCAAGGCTGACGAGATTCTGTATTCACCGCTTGTGCGGGCAAAGGATACTGCCCTGCATATCTCTGAAATGACCGGGATTCCGGCAAGAGAAGAGCCAAGGCTCAAAGAGCAGAATTTCGGAAAGTATGAATCGACAGCAAGGGACGGCGAGAAATTTCAGGAAGCAAAAAAGCAGTTTGTCTGCCGTTATGAAGGCGGAGAGTCCATGCTTCATCTGGCGCAGCGGATCTATAATCTGTTAGATGAGGTCAAGGCTTCGGACAAGACCTACATCCTTGTGGCGCACAATGGCATCGCGCGGGTGGTGCAGTCCTATTTTCACGAAATGACAAATGAGGAGTACGCGGCGTTTGGGGTGAAGAACTGTGCTGTTGTCGAATATCAGTGGTAGAATGTGCTGAAATCGACGGCAAGTGTCTTGTCGCATGTAAAGAAACGTGGTATACTCCATACAAGTAAAATGATTGAAAAAGTCTTGTGTAGATTAAGTAAAAAATATGGAGGCTAGTATGGAACAAAAGAAGCTGAGAATTGAGGAGCTGAAAGCGGCAAAGAATGCTGTGATCATGGCGCATTATTATGTGGAGGATGAGGTTCAGGATATCGCGGACTACATCGGGGATTCCTACTATTTGAGTGATATGGCGACGAAAATCGATGCTGATGTTATTGTACTCTGCGGTGTTATGTTCATGGGGGAAAGTGCAAAGGTACTGAATCCGGATAAAAAGGTTCTGCTTCCGGCTGCTGACGCAGACTGCCCAATGGCACATATGGCAACTGTTGAAAAGATTCGCGAGGTTCGCTCACAGTATGAAGATGTGGCTGTTGTTTGCTATGTCAATTCCACAGCGGAGCTAAAGGCGGCAAGTGATGTGTGTGTTACTTCGGCCAATGCGTTAAAAATCGTAAAGGCGCTTCCAAACAAGAATATATTCTTTATCCCTGACCAGAATCTGGCGCACTATATCGCTGACCAGCTTCCGGAGAAGCATTTTATCTTCAATGACGGCTACTGCCATGTTCACCATACCGTTACACCGGAACAGATCACGGCGGCAAAGCAGGCAAGGCCGGATGCACTTGTGCTGGTTCACCCGGAGTGCAAGCCGGAGGTGACTGCCATGGCTGATTACATAGGAAGTACTTCAGGAATTATCAAATTTGCAACGGAGAGTGATGCAAAGCAGTTTATTGTCGTGACGGAGATGGGTGTTTTGCATGAACTGAAAAAGCGCAATCCGGACAAGGCCTTTTATGTCGCAGGAAATATGCAGGTCTGTCCAAACATGAAAAAGGTTACGCTGGACAACATCATTGATGCGCTGGAACAGGAAAAGCCGGAGGTCGTGATGGATGCTGCATTGATGGATGCTGCGCATAAGCCAATGATTCGTATGCTGGAATTAGCAAGATAGTCAAAAGAGGAAAAAGTATGAAAAGACAATATGATGTAATCATCGTCGGATGTGGTGTTGCGGGATGCTTTGCGGCGCTGCATCTGCCAAAGGAAAGTGATATCCTGATGATTACCAAAAGTGATTTGGAGGAAAGTGACTCCTTTCTGGCACAGGGCGGTATCTGTGTATTAAAAAATGAAGAGGATTATGACAGCTTTTACGAGGATACCATGCGTGCCGGCCATTATGAGAACCGTCCGGAATCGGTGGATATCATGATTCGTTCCTCCAGAGAGGTCATCAATGAGCTGATTGGATTTGGTGTTGACTTTGCGAAAGAGGATGGAGAGCTTGTGTATACAAGAGAAGCCGCACACTCGACCAACAGAATCCTTTATCATGATGACATTACCGGAAAAGAGATCACTTCAAAGCTCCTTGCAGAAGTGAAGACGAGGGAAAATATCACGATCATGACACACACTGCCATGGTCGATATCCTGTGCCGCGAAAACTGCTGTGACGGAATTCTGGTAAAAACAGAGGATGGAGATCTGCAGCCTGTCTTTGCACAGCATGTCATGTGGGCGTGCGGCGGTATTGGCGGAATTTATGACAACTCCACGAATTTCCCGCATCTGACAGGTGATGCGCTGGCATTATCGCTGCGTCACAATATTCGTCTGCAGAATGTGAACTATGTGCAGATTCATCCGACAACGCTTTACTCCAGGAAAAAGGAGCGTCGTTTCCTGATTTCCGAGTCGGTGCGCGGCGAGGGAGCGCATTTATATGACAAGAACGGAAACCGCTTTGTCAATGAGCTGCTTCCAAGGGATTTGCTCACACAGGAAATCCGCAAGCAGATGAAAAAAGACGGAACAGAGTTTGTATGGCTTTCCATGCTTCCGATTAAAGATATGGATGTGACAGTACGTTTTCCAAATATCTATCGCAAGTGCTTAGAGGAAGGCTATG
>JAFOYD010000156.1 GCA_017391545.1 Lachnospiraceae bacterium | reverse complement strand
TTTCGTTCCTGATACTGAAACGGTGCCCTGTTCACAAGATATCCGACGTTGATTCCATGCTTTCCTCTGATGTAGTCCTGCTCTGTCCGAGAAAATTTGACTGTATAATTGTTCATGATCATCTCATTCAGACCTTCCTCATCAGAAATACGCTGGTCAATCGACTCCTGTGTGACCTGAATCTGATAATCCATGGTATGCATTCCAAGCGGTCTTGCTTTCTCCCAACATGTATTCCACTGCTGCATCAGTGAATCATAGTCTCCGCTTTTCCTGCCTGCTGCAACATCAATCACGCTCTTGATGCTGTCAGCACTGTCCGGATCAATCCCTTCTCTCAGCATACTATAATAATAATAGGTGTTATCCGTGTAAGGTTTACTGATCAGCATCACCACATCGTCAATCTTTTTGTAGACATCTGGCAGTGGATCCGTCTTTACAATCGAAATCTTGTCATTTTCAAGTGCATATCCCGACTCATCAAGCATATAATCGATAAATTTTTTTGCCTCGACCTTATGCTTGCTGTTCTTACTGATGCTGTATCCATAATCCAAGCCAATCGTAACATACTGTTTTCCATTGATTTCATTCGGAAATGGCATAAAGCCAATCGAATCCGATTCGCCATGTGCCTTGACCTGGCTCAGTGCCCAGGAACCGACCACAACGCTTGCGATCTCTCCATCGTTGATCTTCTGGCAGATTTCTCCCCAGTCTGACAGATTGCTTTCCTCTTCACAAAGTCCACTGTTTACGATATCATAAAGCAGCTTATATGCGGAATAGTAGTTGCCTCCCTCCAGAAATGGATTCTTCGCATAAACGAACTTGAAACCTCTAAAATCTGCATCACCCGTCATTTCGATGTACGGAAAAAAAGACCAGTCATTGATCGTCCAATCCAAGTTGTAGCAGGTATAGAATGGTATCGCATCCGTTCTTTCTTTGATCAGCTCCAGATCACCAATGAATTCATCCATACTTCTAGGCATCTGTGTGATACCCGCCTCGTGAAAAAGTTCTTCATTGTATACGATTCCCTTCATATATGCACAGGATGGCAGCGAATACACCTGATTCCTAAGAACATATGCATTGTCGACAAAATTATACTTTTGCGATAAAATATCAACCTCTCCCAACGGTTCCAGGTAATTCATCACACCATTCGAATCCATGGATGCCGGGATGAACAGCACATCCCCGTAATTGTTCTGTGCAATTCTGTCCTGAATCTTCTGCTCATAGTCGGAATACTGTGTATATTTAATCCTGATTTTTGGATACTTCTGTTCAAAGCCTTCAATATATTTTTTCATCAGATTCTGGTCAATATTAAGTATTACCTCCAACTCCACAGTGCCATCTGACGTTTGAACAGTTGTTGTTTCTTCTGCATCCGCTTCAGCTGTATCAACGTTGTTTTCAGCTGCTAATACACTGTATCGGTCAATCTGTGTAAAACAAATGGCAAAAGCGGTTATGATGATTGCAATTCTCTGTAATAATTTCATTTGTCCCTCCAACAGTCTTAAAAAAAAACACTCAGTTGATAAGATAAATTTTATATATCTTATCATCACTTGTGATTACTTTCCATTAAAGAGGTGACATTTATATCAAAATCATGTCTAAATAAAAAACTGCCACCCGAAGGTGACAGTTTTTTACATGTATCATTACGATATATTTAGTTTGCCTTGTTAACAGATCCGAATAATTCCATCTTCTCCTTAACAGTTGCCTTGATTGCCTCAAAGCCAGGAGCAAGAAGCTTACGAGGATCAAATCCCTTGCCCTCTAAGTCCTTACCAGCCTCTACATAAGTACGTGTAGCTGCTGCGAAAGAAAGCTGGCACTCTGTATTTACGTTGATCTTTGCAACACCAAGTGAGATTGCCTTCTTGATCATATCCTCAGGGATACCTGTACCACCGTGAAGAACTAAAGGCATAACACCTGTCTTCTGCTGAATTGCATCAAGTGTCTCAAAGCTTAATCCAGCCCAGTTTTCAGGATACTTTCCGTGAATGTTACCGATACCTGCTGCAAGCATGTCTACACCTAAATCAGCGATTGACTTGCACTCTTCAGGATCTGCGCACTCGCCCATACCTACAACGCCGTCTTCCTCGCCGCCGATAGAACCAACCTCAGCCTCGATTGACATTCCCATAGCGTGAGCTACTGCAACGAGCTCCTTTGTCTTCTCGATGTTCTCCTCGATTGCATAGTGAGAACCGTCGAACATGATTGATGTGAAGCCTGCCTTGATGCACTTGTAGCATCCGTCATAAGTACCATGATCAAGATGAAGTGCTACAGGAACTGTGATTCCAAGTGACTCATCCATAGCCTTAACCATTGCTGCAACGGTCTCAAAGCCTGTCATATATTTGCCGGCACCCTCTGATACACCGAGGATAACAGGGCTGTTCAACTCCTGAGCTGTCAATAAAATAGCCTTTGTCCACTCAAGGTTGTTGATATTGAACTGACCTACTGCATAGTGACCTTCTTTTGCTTTCTTAAGCATTTCTGTAGCTGATACTAACATAAATACAAACCTCCGTAATTAAAATGAATTTTTCCGGTTAACAAGGCGATTTTGCCCGCCGTTACCCTTAGTATATCTCTATTATCTGTAAATGTCAATTTTTTAACATGCCTTTTTTGGTAAACAGATAACTTCTTAATTACTTGTCTTCTTTTTATTCTGCTCATTGATAAATTGAACCAGGTCACTCATCATAATATCGATCTGATTAATGGTATCTGCATTTTTCTCTTCGGCGGAAGCTGTCTCATTTGCATGGGCAGAAACCTCCTGTGAGATCGCTGAAATCGTCTGAATGGAGTCGACGATCAGGGTATTTGCCTCGCGCAGTTCCTCGATACTGTGTGCCAGACCCTCGACCTCCTGCTGAACTGCCAATGTGTTCTGCTGGATGTTCTCAAAGCTTGCGGCTGTATTCTCTGTAGACTGCTTCTCCTCATTAATGCCGTCAATCATCTGATGGATCACCTCTACCACATCACCGATTGCCGCAGCTACATTATCGATCATACCCGAAATCTGCTCCGTAGCGTCTTTCGTCTGTGCCGCCATCGCTGTGACCTGAGAAGCAACGACCGCAAAGCCTCTGCCCTGTTCTCCCGCACGCGCCGCCTCAATACTTGCATTCAGGGCAAGCATACTTGTCTGATTGGCAATTCCGCTGATCAGCTTTACGATGGAATGCATCTCTTCTACATTCTGATCAAGCTTTTCAAGCTTCCGGGCTACCTGGGCACCATTTTCAACAGAAGCTTCCACCTGACGCACAAGCACATCCACATCCTTATTGCCCGTGTCGAGCACCTGTAGTGTCTTGTCCATGCTTTCTGTAATAACATTGGTTGCGTCTGTAACAATCTTAACTTTATTCTGGATTTCCTCGGTCTGGAAAGTCTGCTTCTGTACTGCATCCGCTGTATCCGTAGCTCCTTTGGAAAGCTGATCCATTGACTCTCTTGTTAATTGGGAAGCACTATTTAACTTATACAGTTCACCGTAAATGTCCTTAATGCCATCATGCATCTTCTGGGACATCAGCTGCAAATCCCCAAGCACCGCCTCCGCATTATTCTGTGCCTCCACTGCCACTCCCACCTTCTGGTCACCATTCTGACGCAGGGTCTTTGAAGTAATATAGGAACCAAGTGCAGTCAAAAGCATGATCAGAATCTGTAGAACCATATTCTCGTAGCCTTCGTAACCCTGCATCCCTGTTTTTGCCCAATACAATGGCGCGACGATACTGAGAATTACTGTACCAACGTTGATTTTGATGGAATATGCAGTGTCATTGAACACTGAAACCACCATAATCATCGGAATGACAAGCGCGAATACCAGACTATGTATCGCAGTAAAAAGGGAATAGGTATAGAATATGGCAAAACCGTATCCCACAAGGTGCTTAATCATCGTAGTGTCCTGATCTTTACGCCAAAAATACAGTTCTGCTGCCACAGGTCCCAGTCCCAGAACAAGATCAATCAAAACAAGTCCTCCGCTTCGCAAGCCAGCTGTCAGCTGCAGCAAATAAAAAATCACCATAATCCCCGCAACGACTGCATGCATCATCATCGCAGTTCGATTATTTCTCCCAAATTCCGATAATACCTTCTTCTCCATCCATTCACATTCCTTTCGCATAGTATATTTTCAGTATATATGTGTTATTATACTATATATTTTCAGAATGTTCACCATGTTTTTTATTTTTTTCTGTTTTTATTATAGTAATTCAGTATTACCGATGAAGAACGGATGAAGAAAAGCTGTTATTTTACCACACTGGAAGCAATCATCTGCAGCTTGCCCTGGATATTGGCTTTCCCAAATCCATAAGGCAGGATGAAATGGTCGCCCTTTTTGATGAGCTGTCCATTGATCAGTCCGTCACCTTCGACCACGCTCATGATCAGGAACGGGTAATCCTGTGAGACTTCCATGCTTCCATCCACATCAAGCTTCCATACCTGATAGTAATCACAGGAAATCAGGCGGTTCATCTCATTTTTAGCGCCTTCCTTTACGCTGATAACGCTATCCTCCACAGACTTTGCCGGCACTGTGATAACGTCAACACTCTTGTCAATGTGAAGCTCACGTGGCTTGCCATTCTGGAGACGTCCATAATCATATACACGGTAAGTGATATCGGAATTCTGCTGTGTCTCAAGGATTTCGATACCGCCCTTGATCGCATGGACAGTACCCGGATCAATCTGGATGAAATCGCCCTTCTTTACCGGAACCTCACGCAAAAACTCGCTCCATCTGCCATTTTTGATCATATCCTCAAGCTCTGCCTTGTCCTTCGCATTGTGACCGATAACAAGTGTCGCTCCCTCCGGCGCATCAAGAATATACCAGCACTCCGTCTTTCCGAGTGAACCATTCTCATTTTTTCCTGCATAGGTATCATCCGGATGTACCTGAATGCTCAGGTCATCGTTTGCATCAATGATCTTGATCAACAGCGGAAATCTGTCGTTATCCACATTTCCGAACAGTTCCGGCGCTTCTGTCCACAACTGGCTCAATGTCTTTCCGGCATAAGTACCTTCCTTGACAGTGCAGTCTCCGTTTGGATGTGCGCTTACTGCCCAGCACTCACCGGTATTGTCTCCCGGAATCTCATAGCCCCACTTCGTTCCAAGCTTGTTTCCGCCCCAGATCATCTGCTTGAATACTGGATTCATGTACAAAATTTCCTTGTTTGCATTTTCTTTATTCATCGTCAATATTCCTCCATTTGTCTCCATCACTTTTTGATACCAATATGCAGAATCCTTTGCAATGCGCTTCTGTGTCGTAAAATCAACATACACCAGACCAAAGCGCTCATTGTAGCCCTTATCCCACTCGAAATTGTCGAGGAAGGTCCACAGGAAATACCCTCTGACATCGACGCCCTCATCACATGCCCGCTGAAGCTGTGAGAGGTATCTGTCAAGGAAGTCGATTCTGTTGCTGTCATGTACGCAGCCGTCCGGCGACACCTCGTCATGACATGACATTCCGTTTTCCGTAATATAGATCGGCATCTGATAGCGCTCATACAGGAATTTCACACCCCAGTATAAGCACTCCGGCGTCACCGGCCAGTTTGCCGCTGTCTTTGAAAATCCTGCCGGTCTGTCCACATACTCCGGCTTTCCGTCTGCACCCATTCTGATATAATAACCATTATAGATATTCTGTCCCATGAAATCAATCGGCTGATGAATCAGTTCCATATCCTCCTGCGTGATTTCGGGCAGATAGTCCTTGAACTTTAAAAGTCCCTCCTCAGGGTAATGTCCTAAAAATACCGGATCGGCAAACCACGACACATTCCATGTCCAGTTCTCGATCGGCTGGTCAAAACCAAAATAAATGCTCTTTGCAGCCTCGATATCTTTTGGATCATCAGTATATGGATATGCCACGCCGCAGGTCGGTGCAAAGCCAATCTGTATCGGCTGTTTTGCATATTTGCGAAGCTGCTTTACCGCGTTTCCATGTGCCCTGAGTGCATTGTGGGCAATCTGAAATACCTTCTCAGGTGACAGCTTTAACCCCGGTGCATGGACACCACTTAAGTGTCCCAGTCCGACAAAGCACTGCGGCTCATTCAGGGTAATGATATACTTCGACAAATCACTGAAGTTCTCGGCAACGACCTTTGCATACTCACCGAACCACTCAATGATCTCCTCGTTGAGCCAGCCACCCTTGTCCTGAAGCGCCTGTGGGAGCTCCCAGTGGTACATTGTGATGTACGGCTCAATTCCGTTCTCCTTCATACAGCAAATCATATCGCGGTACAGTTCGATCGCCTTTTCATTGACCGTTCCTGTACCCTCCGGCATAATACGTGCCCAGCTTAAGGAAAAGCGGTATGCCTTCACGCCAAGCAGACGCATCATGGCAATATCTTCTTTATATCTGTGAATGTGGTCACACGCCACGTCTGCATTCTGGTTGCTCCATACCCTGCCTTCCTCTGCAAAGGTATCCCAGATACATTTGCCTGCACCATCATTCCTGTCGCGTCCTTCAATCTGATAGGCGCTGCTTGCCACGCCCCATACAAAATCGTCTCTAAACATGTCTCACTCTATCCTTTCCACATGATTAATTATCACCAAGCGTTAAGATATATTTGGTCAATGTCTCTGCTGCCTGTTTGTGGCACAGAGCGCCCGGATGCTGTCTCGAACCGACATTACTGTCATCCGTATCCGTAAGCTGCAGGTAGGAAACCCTGTAATCGCCCGTCTCCTCCACATACTCCGCAATCGCCTCACAGATGTACAGCTGAAGCTTTAACCCAAGCATGCCGTAACACCATATAATATGTGCTTTCGGGTTACATTCACGGATCAGACCAACAAAACCCTTCACTGCATTCTGAAATGCGGCAACGTCCTCCTTATTCAAGGAGCCATCAACATTCTGGCGCATTTTATGGCGTTCACCAGTCTGTTCATCTACCCACTCCGGCTGATCAAAAGATCCTGCATCATTTGTTCCAAGGTTGACAATAACATAGTCCGGCTGCCACGACGCAAAATCATGTGCCCTGTTCCCGCCAAGCCGCTCATTTTGGTCACTTTCCATCAGACTGCATATCTGTCTGTAATGTGGTGGGATGGCGTGGTTTTTATTATTGTCCCATCCACTGTACACACCCCATCCACTCTGCGAAAAGATCCGGTACTCTGCGTCAAGCTTTTTGGCAGTCAGATACGCATAGTCCTTCAGGGAAGAGAAAAACATGGGAATCCAGTCCTCCTCCTCCTTTGCGCCGAACAGTCCCTCTCCGGAAGTGATACTGTCACCGATAAACTCAAGCTTTAGCTTCTTTTCTTTCACCGGATAGAATTCGCCATCCAGTCGCAGTGCATGGATCTGAATATACGAATTGCCGTCATCGCTCATTGCCTGCAGATCTTTATAAAAACGTACATTTTTCATCTGATCAGCACTCATTCCGCGAAAAAGCGGTACCCAGTATCTTCCCTTGAGCAGCATCTGTCTGCCTACCCAGTCACCGTTTACCGTATAGCTGAACCAAGGCTCAAAGGTGTCATAAGTCACTTCTACTTCCACCCAGAGTTCCGTTCCTGAAACATTGCACTCAAATCCGCTTGCTGTCCAGAAAAGCGTCAACGGCTCAAGGCAATCCGTTGTCCTGCCATGAACCTTCAGTTCTGATATGTCCTTTAATGCAACCTTCCTCAACATATCCCTATAACCTCCATAATATTAAGAAAGGGGCAGATGTACACTGATACTCTGCCCCCCAAATTTTTCACATTATCTTCTGCCGATTTCCTTGTCGGACTCGCTAAGTTTGCTGTTGTTCTTGATATAATCAACGATCTCGTCAACCTCTGTAAATGCAAGACCAACATAACTGTCAGCTGCACCATAGTAGATTGCGATTCTTCCCGTCTCGGAATCGTGTATTGTCGCACATGGGAAGCATACGTTTGGAACAAATCCTCTCTCCTCATACCACTCTTCCGGAGTTAACAGGAAGTTCTCGCAGCGGTACTTAACGATAGAAGGATTGTCAATGTCAAGAATTGCTCCACCAATCGAGTAAACATATCCGTTACAGGTTCCTGATACGCCATGGTAGAATAATAACCATCCCTCACTTGTCTCGATCGGAGCTGCTCCGCCACCAATCTTAAGGGACTCCCACCATTCGTTTCCTTTACCCATTACATGTCTGTGCTTGCCCCAGTAAAGCATGTCAGGACTCTCACTGACAAAGATGTCACCAAACGGTGTATGACCTGAGTCAGAAGGACGGCTCAGCATCATGAAGTTGCCATTAATCTTTCTAGGGAACAATACTGCATTTCTGTTGAATGGAAGGAACGGATTCTCGATACGTGTAAAGGTCTTGAAATCAGTTGTCTTTGCCATACCGATTGCTGCGCCGTAGAAATCCTGACACCAGATGATGTAATAGGTATCTTCTACTTTAACAAGACGTGGATCGTAAGCGTATACAGGCATAAATGGCTTGCCTTCCTCATCTACGAAATCAATCTTATTGGATTCGAAATCCCAGTGGATCGCATCCTGGCTGCGTCCAAGATAAATGTAAGGAATACCGTTTGTCTGCTCGCCGCGGAATACACCGATGAATGCTCCCTCGTAAGGAATGACGGCACTGTTAAAGATTCTGGCAACACCCTTTACAGGATTTCTGCCGATAATCGGGTTCTCATTGTATCTCCAGATCGGTGCATCTGCACAACCTGTTGTCTTTCCTTCTGATCTGTCCTGCCAAGGCATGTTTGGTACTGCAGGGCTAAAAATTTTTACTTTGCTCATGATTAAATCCTCCTAATTTTTTCCTGAACCGATTACAGACACCAGATAAAATGGAACCTTGTCATCCTCATGTGTCTCGATCAGCTCGATTTCTATATGATGCTTACCATAGGGCAAATGCTCCGCAATCGTATCAAGCGCCAGATTGTCGCCCCATGTCTCCTCGAAATTGCCATCGAGGATTTTTGCGTTATCAAGATCACCGTCAATCACAGCTCTTGCGATGCAGGTCGGCTGTGCCACTGACTGACGGTACTGTACGCCGATACAGGTTCCTTCGATATCGAACCCGATATGCGCGCCTTTTTTGTCAGCAGTCCACCCAAGCCTGAAGATCTCGCGGATATCATTCTGCGGTCTGTCATCTGCTGTAAAACCATCATTGGAAGTCAGGACATCCTGACAGTTCGTATTTCTGTATCGCACTGAATTCTCATATGCATTTTCTGACACAGGTGTCACATTTTCTAATTTAGCCTCATCATCAGAAGCCTGTCCCAGAGACGCATAGACATCCTCCAGGAAATCACAAATCACCTCTGCCATCAGGCTGTGCCCCAGATCATTCGGATGCAGATCATCCTCTGTAATGTCGCGGCTTGTAAAAGTACCGTCCAGAACCTTCGCATATAGCGTTGGCTTCATAGCAACGCAGGGGATGCCATATGCCTTGCCGACCTTCACATGCTGCTCCTGTGCATTATAACCATCATTATAGTACACACTGTTGACAATCAATATCGCAGGACTCGTCGGATAGCCATAAATCTTTCGGATCAGTCCCTCGTAGGTTTCAAGGAAATGTGCCGTATCCTTGTCGTTCACACTGAACTCGACAATTGTAAAATCAATATTCTTTGATAATAAATCATCATCTGCCCTTGCCACGCCAAACTGTGAGCTTGTACCGCCAATGCCGGCATTCACATAGGTAATCTGTGACATTGGAAACTTTTTGCACCACCACTGATACACCAGATATGCATAACACGTTTCAGGTGTGGAGGACAGACAGCCCTGCGTGATGGAACCGCCTAAAAAACCTACGGTGATATCCTCACCTGCCATCGCCTTTTTCATCACTCTCTCAATACGACTAAGGTTTCCCTTATTCAGCACGCCCTTTTTTAAGTCAATTCCATACGTCTGACAATTTTTGTCTGCATTCATTGTCTGCCTCCACCCTTTTACTTTTTACTTGTTCATATATTCCAAATTCTTTTTGATAAAGTCACATCTCTGCTCCACGCACTTAACAGAACGAAGCGGATCAGAAGGTGTATTAAATACATAATCTTTCAGCTTGTCGATCGTTGTTGTAGCCACATGAAGTCTGGTATC
>JAFOYD010000155.1 GCA_017391545.1 Lachnospiraceae bacterium | reverse complement strand
GTTCCATTTACATTTCCAGCAGAGTAATAATACTCATGATATCCATTATTAGAACTGCCGGACATATTTGACTGTTGTGAATAATTGTCATTGTTATCGTACATACTAAAATCTCCCTTCAAAATATATAATCTATCTTGGGTTGGCTTTGCAACTCTTTTCTTGTTTATGCCTATACTATATCTTCAAATTGTGTTTCAATTGTTATGCAAATGTGATAAAACTGTGAACTTCATAAAAATAAAGTAACGAATGGTAATTGTTTAACATTCGCGTATTGACAAACGGACGAAAACGGCTGATTACATTCCTCGGACTGCCATTGGTTCCGAATGGGAATTTCCTAATATGCTGCCCAAAACTTTCTAAAACGTACGAAGCCGGCTCGAGTCGGCTTCCATGCCAACGTCTCGCCTAAATTTGCATCCCTGCAAATTTACTTCTATGTATCGCAGCACCATATAAGGAAATATCACCATTCTCCACCGGGCAGTCTATGAAATGTAATCAGCCGTTTTCTGTGTATTGCAGCTTTCCAATGCACAGAAGGATAACCGTCCTATTCAAGTGGAAGGCTGGCGGAGAATGTTGATATTTTCTTATGGGGGATTAGGATGCCCAGCGAAAATCCGCATGGACGCGGATTTAGGACGAAACGCGACACGGAAGGCGCGTAGAGTCCGGTCGCGGTAAATTTAGAAAATTTGCATCGCCCATTAGAAAATTCACATTCGTAGTCCTGTGCCTGACAATGAATAGGATGGTTATCCTTCGTTCGCTTGTCAACATATAAAGGCTGAATTATTGCCAGAAAAGAATATAAAAACTGAAAATATATGAAAAAAACTGACAAAGTGTGATAAACTGTAACTATTCAGGGCTATGCAGAAGTTCACAATGTTGTTGTTAACTTTGTGTAAAATAGATAAAAAAGCAGACTAAAATCTAGTATAAAAATTTCTTCAGACCATATTGACTTATCATTTGTTCCTTGTTATGATGAATACAGATGCGCAAGCGGTTGCGCAAGTAACAAAATGACATGCACAACAAAAAGGAATCGGAGAAAAATTATGCTGAACTATATCAAAGGAATGGACATCTCATCATTAGATGAAATCGAGAAGCTTGGTGGTAAATTTTATGACAAGGGTGAAGAGAAAGATTTAATCGACATCCTCAAAAGTTATGATACGAACTATATTCGTCTCAGACTTTGGAATGATCCGAAATCACCTGATGGAAAACCGTATGGAGCGGGAAATACAGATTATGAAACGACGCTTCGTATGGCAAAGCGTGTGAAGGCAGCAGGACTTGGCTTTTTGCTGGATTTTCATTACAGTGATTTCTGGGCAGATCCGGGCAAACAGCGGAAGCCTAAAGCATGGGAAGGCTATAATACAGACCAGTTAGAGCAGGCGGTATATGATTTTACTAAGGAAATGATGACAAACTTTATCAACGAAGGTGCTGTTCCAGATATGGTTCAGGTCGGAAACGAGCTTTCAAACGGGCTTCTCTGGCCGGAAGGACAGGTTCCGAACTATGGAAACATTGCCCGCTTTGTCAGCGCAGGCATCAGGGCAGTCAAGGAGACCTGCCCTACGGCAAAGATTATGATCCATCTTGACAACGGCGGAAACAATGCACTGTATCGTGAATGGTTTGACCAGTATATCAATGTCAATAAGGGAGAGGATTTCGATATCATCGGACTTTCGTATTATCCCTTCTGGCATGGCACACTCGATGATCTTGCAAATAATATGAATGATATCGCAGTGCGTTTTGGGAAAGAGCTTGTCATCGCAGAGGTCTCAATGGGACATACCACAGAGGATTATGCTTCCTATGAAAAGCTTTCACCGGAAGAAAGAAAGGGTATGGCAACGAAGCCTTCCTTATGTGAAAAGGTTCCATTTGCCATGACAAAGGAAGGACAGTGTGAGTTTATGGCAGCACTGCTTGAGACACTTGAAAGAGTACCTGAGAAGAAAGGAAGAGGATTCTTTTACTGGGAGCCTGCATGGATTCCTTTGCCAGGAAGCGGATGGGCAACAGATGAGGCACTGGCTTATATCAAGGAAAATGGTCCATGTGGCAATGAATGGGCAAATCAGGCATTGTTCGACTACGACGGAAATGCACTTCCGGCATTACAGGTCATTAAGGATTATCAGGAAAAATAAATTTAGATTAATGGAGGTAAGGATAAAATGAAGCAGGAGCTGTTAAAGAAATTTGAGGAAGTATTTGGAAGCACAGAAGGAGCAAATGTATATTTCGCACCAGGGCGCGTGAATCTGATCGGTGAGCACACCGATTACAATGGAGGACATGTATTTCCATGTGCACTGACCATCGGAACCTATGCAGTGGCAAGACTTAGAAATGATGACAAGCTTTGCCTTTACTCCATGAACTTTGAGGAAAGCGGTATTGGAGAGAGTACACTTTCAGAGATTGAGAACAAGACAGCAGGCGATTGGAGAAATTACCCAAAGGGAATCATATGGGCATTCGGACAGAAAGGCTTCAAGGTAGATAAGGGAATGGATATCCTCTACTATGGAAATATACCAAATGGTTCAGGACTGTCTTCATCTGCTTCTATTGAAGTGCTTACAGGATTTATCTTAAAACAGCTTTTTGGTTTTGATGTCACTAATCAGGATCTGGCACTGATCGGACAGTTTTCAGAGAACCAGTACAATGGCGTAAACTGTGGTATTATGGATCAGTTTGCCATTGCAATGGGCAAGAAGGATTCTGCTATTTTCCTTGATACGGCAGATCTTTCTTATGAGTATGCACCAATTGCTTTGGACGGAGCAAAGATTGTTATTCTGAATACAAATAAGAAGCGTGGACTTGGAGATTCCAAATATAATGAGAGAAGAAGCGAGTGTGAATCAGCATTGGCATCATTGCAGACAAAACTCAATATCAAATCCTTGGGTGAGCTTTCAGAGGAGGAGTTTGAGGCAAACAAATCGCTGATCGGAGATGAAGTCAAGATCAGGAGAGCAAAACATGCCGTGTATGAAAACCAGAGAACCATCAAGGCAGTCAAGGCACTCCAGGATAAGGACATTGAACTCTTTGGAAAGCTTATGATTGCTTCGCATGAGTCTCTTCGTGATGACTATGAGGTGACAGGTATTGAGCTTGATACACTGGTAGCAGAGGCATTGAAGCAGGAAGGCGTGATCGGCGCAAGAATGACGGGTGCTGGCTTTGGCGGATGTGCAGTAAGTATTGTCAGGACAGAATGTGTGGACAAATTCATTGAGAATGTAGGCAAAGCCTATGAGGAAAAAATTGGATATGCGGCTGATTTTTATGTAGTGGAAATTGGTGACGGTCCCGCAGTTCTATAAATCAGTATAGGGAAAGGCATGGTTAAGAAAATGATTACAGAGAATATCGCCACACTTGTAAATTATGGTATTGCAGCAGGTCTTATTGACGAGACTGACAAGATTTATACAACAAACAGACTGCTTGAGCTGTTTGGCTTGGAAGAGTATGATGAGCCGTCAGGCGCAGATGTCACAAATCCGGCAGATTTTGATCTGGAGGCTCTTTTAAAAGAAATGCTGGATTATGCGCTGGAAAAGGGATTGCTTCCGGATGACAGTATTATCTACAGAGATCTGTTTGACACGAAGATCATGGGAAACCTGGTGCCACGTCCATCAGAAGTCATCCGTACATTCAAAAAGCTTTATGATGAAAAGGGCGCTAAGGCAGCAACAGACTGGTACTATACCTTTAGCCAGAATACAGATTATATCAGACGATATCGCATCGCAAGGGATATGAAATGGAAGGCAGATACAGAGTACGGTGAGATGGATATCACCATCAACCTATCCAAGCCGGAGAAGGATCCAAAGGCGATTGCAGCTGCCAAGAATGCAAAGCAGAGCGGATATCCGAAATGCCAGCTTTGTATGGAAAATGAGGGATATGCCGGCAGGGTAAATCATCCTGCAAGACAGAATCATAGAATTATCCCGATTGAGATTCAGGGAAACAAGTGGGGATTCCAGTACTCTCCATATGTATATTACAATGAGCACTGCATCGTGTTCAACAGCCAACATATCCCTATGAAAATAGAGCATAATACGTTTGTGAAGCTGTTCCATTTTGTAGAGCAGTTCCCACACTATTTCGTAGGTTCCAACGCAGATCTCCCCATCGTGGGAGGTTCCATCCTCAGCCATGACCATTTCCAAGGCGGAAATTACGAGTTTGCCATGGCAAAGGCACCTGTTGAGAAGGAGTTTTGCGTCAAGGGCTTTGAGGATATCAAGGCAGGTATTGTCAAATGGCCGATGTCAGTCATCAGACTTTCTCATAAAGATTACAACAGAATCATTGAGCTTGCAGATGTGATTCTTGCGAAATGGCGTGGCTATACTGATGAAGCAGCATTCATTTTTGCCGAGACTGACGGAGAACCACATAATACGATCACACCAATCGCCAGAAAACGCGGTGAGAATTATGAGCTTGATCTGGTGCTTCGAAATAATATTACGACAGAGGAGCACCCGCTGGGCGTATATCATCCCCATGCAGAGCTTCATCATATCAAAAAAGAGAATATCGGACTGATCGAGGTAATGGGACTTGCAGTTCTTCCTTCCAGACTCAAATCTGAGTTGGAACAGCTGGCAGATGCAATCATAGCAAAGGAGGACATCCGCCAGAATGAAGTGCTTGAAAAGCATGCGGACTGGGTAGACGAATTCCTTCCAAAATATGATAATGTCACAAAGGACAATGTTATGGATATCATAAAGAAAGAAGTAGGAATTGTATTTGGAAAGGTGCTTGAGCACGCAGGTGTATACGAGAGAGATGCAGAAGGAATGGCTGCTTTCCAGAGATTCATTGATTGTTTGTAATTAAAGGAATGACAATATGGAAACATTTCGCAATGACCAATTAGAAAATAAAAAAATTACAATTTCAGACGTGGCAGAGGCGCTTAATGTTTCTAAAACAACAGTCTCGCGGGCTATTTCTGGCAAGGGACGAATCAGTGAGGATACAAGGCAGAGGGTTCTTGACTATATCGAAGCAAATGACTATAAGCCAAATGTCATCGCCAAGGGGCTTGCACAGAAGAAGACCTTCAACATTGCACTGGTAATTCCCGGAGACTGTAACCTTGTGGACATGCCGTTTTTTCAGAACAGTATGCAGGGCATCTGTGAAGAGGCATCGGAAAATGATTATGATGTCATGCTGGTGACGACGGTTGACGACAGCGTCACAAATCTTGAGCGGATGATCGCCAACAATAAAGTAGATGGGGTAATCCTGAGCCGTTCCATGGTAAAAGACCGGGCTGCGGAATTTTTGAAAGAGCAGAGCATCCCCTTTGTGCTGATGGGAACGTCAAAGGACAAGGGAATCCTTCAGGTAGATAATGACCACAAGGCAGGCTGTAAGGAGCTGGTAAGTCGTATGCTGCATAGTGGCATGACAAAGATCGGTCTGATTGGTGGCAGCAGAAGCTATGTTGTAAACCGTACCAGGGAACAGGGCTACAGGGACGCTTTCCGTACGACACAGACAGCATTGGACGAGACGCTCATTTTTGAGAATTGTGACGAAAACGACAGTGTAGAGCAAGCCGTTAAAAAACTGACACGGGCAAAGGCAGAATGTATCGTCTGTATGGATGATGCAATCTGTTCATCCGTATTGCAGATTCTGGCAGAAAACGATATATCGGTGCCGGATCAAATGCAGATCGCATCATTTTATGACAGTACCCTTCTGATGAACAATAAGCCGGCAATCACTTCGCTCCTGTTTGATGATAAAGCACTTGGTGCTCTTACCTGCAAAGTACTGTTGCAATATATACAAGGGGAAGAAGTGCAGGGAAGAACATTGCTTGGTTATGAACTGATACAAAGAGAGTCGACACTTTTTGGAAAGTAAGGGACGTGAGAAATATGTCTAAGAAAAAAAAGAAACCTGCAGAGTTTCGATTTTATGAACTGCCAAACGGCGAACCTGTACTGGCGCTGACAGGCAGTAAATGGATTCAGGTCTACGGCGAGAACATCAATAGTTTTCACTTTCACAATCTGCTGGAGATCGGCGTTTGCCATTATGGAGACGGTGACTTGGTCATTGAGGATGACAGCTACCGTTTCGGTGCAGGGATGATATCCTGTATACCACCAAATTTCCTGCATGTCACTAGGAGCGATATGGATGTAAAAGCCTTTTGGGAATATTTGTATATCAATCCGGAGGAGATCTTAAAGCAGTGCGGAAAATCTGTGCAGGAAATTAGGAATATTTTAGACAGTATTAATCAGAGAGCTTTTTTTATCAAGGCTGAGGAGAATCCACTCCTTGTTACGCTGATTCGATCCATTTTTGGAAAGATAGAGCAAAAAGGAGAATACTACCGGGAATGTATCGGTGGTATGGTATATGCACTGTTGTTTGAAATTGCCTGCTTTAATGGAAAAGTATCTGGTCAGATATCGGGGAAGAACAATAGTCTGCAGCTTCAGCCTGCAATTGCATATGTGGAGAAAAATTATTCGGACAATTTCAAAATCGTAGACCTGGCAAATGAGTGTCATATGAGTGAAACCCATTTTAGACGTATTTTTCAGGAAAAGATGAATATGACACCGATCGAGTATGTTAATTTTGTAAGGATACGAAAGGCCTGTGAGCTGATCGACAAGACTGATATCAGTATGGAAGATGTGGCGGAAAAAGTAGGATTTGCGACACCTTCCACCTTTAACAGGAATTTCAGAAGAATCATCGGTACTTCACCCTATCAGTGGAAAAAGCGGCCGGACAATCATGAGGGAAAGCTTTTGGAATACAAGATTTCAGCACTCAAAGGCTGGTAAAGCCACATTGCTGATGATGGTTGAAAATGCACGAAAATCAAGAGATAATAGAAACAAAAAAATTGCCTGTAATGCTATAATAACAAATGTAAGGCAGGGAAAAAACATGGAGTTCAACTATAATAAAATCAAAGATCCCGAATTTTTTGAAGAGAACAGGATTAAGGCACACTCCGATCACAGATATTTTGCAAGTGAAATTGATTTTGCACAAAACAGGGAGTGCTTTCGCAAATCCCTGGATGGAATCTGGAAGTTCCGGTATTCAAAAAATTTTGAGGAAGCATCAAAGGATTTTTATACAGATGATAAGGACTGCAGGGCATGGGAGGATATCCGGGTGCCGGCACATATACAGCTGGAGGGCTACGACAAGCCCCAATATGTAAATTTGCAGTACCCATGGGATGGACATGAGACCGTTACGCCTGGAGAGATTCCCACACGCTTCAATCCCACAGCGAGCTATGTGAAATACTTCACAGTACCACAGCAGTTTTTGGAAAAACGGATTTTTATATCGTTTCAGGGTGTTGAGAGCGGATTTGCACTTTGGTGTAATGGAACGTACATCGGGTACAGCGAGGACAGCTTCACACCATCAGAGTTTGAACTTACAGATGTGCTAAGGGCAGGTGAGAACAAACTTGCGGTTCAGGTATTTAAGTGGACGAGCGGAAGCTGGTGTGAGGATCAGGATTTTTTCCGGTTCTCAGGTATTTTCAGAAGTGTTTATCTGTATGCTATACCTGACACGCATGTCAGTGATTTGAAGGTAAAGACGATATTGAGCAGTGATTATGGCAGCGCAGAGCTTGCAATTTCGCTGAACGTCATGACAGCAAAGGACAGTAAGGCAGACCTCACACTTTTATACAAGGATGAGCAGGTTGCCAGCCTTAGTACGACACTGGCAGACGGCGAGAATCCGACGATTACACTAAGCGTAGATGCGCCAAGACTCTGGAGTGCTGAGAAACCGCAGCTGTATGATTTGTTCATCACGGTTTATGATGAGGACGGAGTGGTTACAGAGTTCATTCCACAGAAAGTTGGTTTTCGCCGCTTTGCCATGGACAATGGCATCATGACAATCAACGGCAGGCGTATTGTATTTAAGGGTGTTGACCGACATGAATTCAGTGCACGCTTTGGCAGGGTTCCAAATTATGACGAGATGCGAAAAGATATTATCACCATGAAGCAGAATAATATCAATGCCATCAGGACAAGTCATTATCCGAATGATTCAAAACTATATGAGCTCTGTGATGAATATGGACTGTATCTGATCGATGAATGCAACATGGAAACACATGGTGCATGGGACATGATACTGAAAGGCCGGATGACGTTGGAAGAGGTGCTTCCGGGAGATCGGAAAGAATGGGAACCGCTTCTGCTAGACAGGGTAAATTCCATGTACCAGCGAGATAAGAACCATCCGTCGATTCTGATGTGGTCCTGCGGAAATGAGTCCTTTGGCGGTTCGGTAATATATGAGATGTCCAAAAAGTTCCATGAACTTGACGATACGCGCCTTGTGCATTATGAAGGTGTTTACAATGACAGACGTTACAATGATACGTCCGATGTCGAAAGCCGTATGTATGCGAGGGCAGCAGAAATTAGAGAGTTTTTGAAAAAGGATCGAAGCAAACCGTTCATCTTGTGTGAGTACACACATGCGATGGGGAATTCCTGTGGAGCGATGCATAAATACACCGATCTGACAGATGAGGAGCCATTGTTCCAGGGTGGATTTATCTGGGACTATATCGATCAGTCCATCTATCACAGAGACCGATATGGCAACGAGGTGCTTGGCTATGGCGGCGATTTCGATGATAGACCATGTGATTACAATTTCAGTGGAAATGGTATCGCATACGGTGGCAACAGAAACCCATCACCTAAGATGCAGGAAGTCAAGTTCAACTACCAGAACATACAGATCGACATCAGTGGAAATCAGTTCAAGGTGATTAATAAGAACCTTTTCACCAATACTTCTGATTATGAATGTATCATCACGTTGGCACTGGAAGGAAACGAGCTGGCAAGAGCAACAGTAGACACGGATGTGGAGCCACTTTCTTCCAAGATCTATGAACTGCCATTATTCCGTTACAAGACACCTTGGACAGATGAAGCACCATGGAAGGTAGTACAGAGCGGTGAATATGTCGTGACGGTATCGTTTGTGTTAAGAGAGGACACATGCTGGGCAGAGAAAGGACATGAGCTAGCCTTTGGCCAGGGAATCTATCAGATTGATGATGGCGCAAAGGAGATTTCTGAGGTGTGTTCCTTTGAGATAACGGACGGAAACTACAATATCGGCGTGCGGGGAATGCATTTCGAAGCTCTGTTTGATAAAGGGGGAAGAGGTCTGGTATCTTACGTGTATGCGGGCAGAGAAATGATTCGGGGAATACCGAAACCAAATTTCTGGCGTGCACCGACCGACAATGACTGTGGCAATCAGATGCCATATCGGTATGCGCAGTGGAAGACGGCAAGTCTTTATCAGCGTATGCAGGAACCAATCATTATAAAAAATGACACAGATGTCACAATTAAATATACTTACAGCCTGCCTACCACACCCGAATCGGAGTGTTCAGTGACCTACAAGGTGACAGGCGATGGAACAATCAACACCACACTGGAGTACGAACCGCCGAAAGGAATTACGGAAATGCCTGAGTTTAGCATGCTGTTCAAACTTGATGCGGATTTTGAAAATCTGACGTGGTATGGACTTGGTCCGGCAGATACCTATTGCGACCGTGAACGAGGCGGGAAATTAGGTATTTATCATAAAAAAGTATCAGAGAATCTGGCAGAATACCTTGTGCCGCAGGAGTGCGGAAACCACACACATGTCCGTTGGGCAAGTGTGACAGATAACAAGGGAAGGGGCATTCAATTCTCAGGAAATGATCTGAGTATCAATGCATTGCCATACACACCACATGAGCTTGAAAATGCCATGCATGTCTACGAACTGCCACCTGTGTATTCCACAGTAGTGCGGGTCGCACTTATGCAGATGGGCGTGGGCGGAGATGACAGCTGGGGTGCCAGAACACATGATGAATATTTGCTGGATGTAACAAAAAAGTTAGTTTTATCATTTGATTTCAAAGGGATATAAATCCCGGATAAGGAGGTATAAAAGTGGATAAATTCGTAGTCAACATTATCCATCGTCCGGAGATGGTTCCGGAGTATTCTGCAACCGTTACAGGACAGGGAAAAGAGGAAGATATCGGAGATAAGGCGCTGCTGACAGAGTCTCTCGATATTTTCAAGACACAGCAGAGACTGGCTCATGAGAACGGTCTGAAGGTAACGATTCAGATGACCTATGCTGCATTGTTCAATGATGAGGCAGTAGAGCTTGCAAAGCATGACCATGAGGTGTATGGCGATGAGATTGCACTTTCGTTGCTCGGACTTCCATGTGAAGAGTTCCGCGAGAAGTACAAGACAAAGGATTTCTGTATCTGGATGTTCTCTATGGAAGACAAGAAAGCCATCGTAAATGATGTGTTCGAGAAGTTCTATGACAGATTCGGTTTCTATCCTGAGTCAACAGGTTCTTACTACATGGATGCGGACCTGACCAATTACATTAAGGAGAAGTATCCAATGGTAAAGTGTGCTGTTGCAACATGCTGGGAGGAAGGTCCCAAGGCATATCATACCTGCAACAACTCATGGTACACACTGTTTGACGGTGGCCCATGGGCACCATGGATTCCATCTAAGCAGAATACACATGCACCTGCCGCAAATGCAGAAGAGGATTCCGGTATTGTAGCGATTCCACACCTTTCAAGAGATCTGCTTGCATGCTATGACGGAAACGGCTCAAACTTTGGTACCCATCCACAGAACGTGCTTCGTGGTATGATTTACGATACAAAGACATGGGAGTACCCGTATCTGTACAATCTGATCGACCAGTATCGTGACCTTGAAAAATACAACAACGGATATTCATACAACATGATGTTCGTAGGACCTGGCTGGATGAACAAGATGGGACGTTGGGAGCAGCCATATGAGCTTCTCTTAAAGTCTTACAGTGACGGCTGCAAGTACTATGGTGACTTAAAGAAGGAAGGCAAGCTGGTCGACATGACTATGTCTGAGTTTGCTGATTATTATAGAGAAAAGAAGGGCGTCAATGCAGGCAACTACAATGAGCCTGAATGTGCTCCTTGGAGAGACATCCTCTACGGTTCAGACAAGCAGGTATTCTGGTACTGTGATCCTTACATGAGAGCCTGCGTAAACATGGACCAGGGTGGTGCAATCGTTGACCTTCGTCCTTATGTTGCAAAGCTTGAGTGGCCGGTAGGTATCGGTACAAAGCATGTACAGGATGCTTCTTATCCATTCCTGATTCAGGAGAAGTATCGTGCAGGTTACTTCACACATTATGCAGGAGCAGGTACTGTCAGAAGTGCAAAGCTTTCTTACAAGGGTGAGGAAGTAGACCTCTGTCTCTGCCCGACACACTGCCATTTCTCAGAGGAAGTGATTGATGGCAAGAAGACACGTATCCTGACACTTGACCCTGTAGAGATCCAGTTCCGTGATGTGACAGTGAAACTTCAGACAAAGGAATACTTTGAGGAAGGTGCTTCCAACATTAAGATCGAGAGAAATATTCTTGAGATCAGCAATCCGGATGCAGAAATCATGCTCGACGAGTACATCACAGCATGCTATGGTACAACAGAGTATCCTGAAGATATGACAGGCATCACACTTGCATGCGAGGGTGAGAACGGACAGAGCATCAACTATGAGTACAGATGCCGCGATGCAAAGCTTGACGGCGCAAGTGCAGTCAGCGCAGTGATTCCTGCAATCCAGACAAAGGTTTCCCTGACAGCATCTGACAAAGCTCTTGGATACATTGAAGAGGGATACGCATTCTCTCCGATGTTCAAGCTTGGCTACAAGAAGAAAATTTCAGATAAGGAGGTATTTGCAACATGGCTCAACTTGGAAAAGGCAAACTAAATTACAGATGTCCATCCTGCTTCATGCGAGACCTCGACATCGATATGTTCTATAATAAAGATACAGGAATCTACAGCTGCATCCGCTGCCAGTACAGAGGAACAGAAGAGGACGTACTGGAGAAAAACGAGATGGTAAGATTCCGTTACCGCGACAGGGCAAAGAGATTTACAAAGTTCGATTTTGACTAAATAGTAGAAAAGAAAACAGGGAGCAGCCTTCTTCAAACAGGGAGCTGCTCCCACTTTTTATGCCTAAATCTGCCAAATGTTAAAATGTTCATTTAAAATTCATTGAATTTAAGCATGTTATCTGCTACAATAGACTTTGATTTGTACAGTTATGGTTTTATGTAAATCTGCTGTACGACACCAATAAAGGATAATTTATGATTGGAGTCGCATATGAATATTATTGAAAAAGTATTCGGTACACATAGTGAACGCGAATTAAAAAGAATTGAGCCCATTGTGAAAAAAATCGAGAGCTATCGCGAAGAAATGGGTAGGCTTACGGATGATGAGCTGAGAGGAAAGACAGCAGAGTTCAAAAAGAGAGTGGCAGAAGGCACCAGCCTTGACGACATTCTTCCGGAGGCATATGCAGTTGTTCGTGAGGGTGCCAAGCGAGTGCTCAATCAGGAGCACTACAGGGTACAGCTGATCGGTGGTATCATCCTGCATCAGGGACGTATCGCAGAGATGAGAACCGGTGAAGGTAAGACGCAGACAGCGCTTCTTCCGGCATACCTGAACGCACTTGAGGGTAGGGGCGTACACGTCGTTACGGTCAATGATTACCTGGCAAAGCGTGATGCAGAATGGATGGGACAGGTACATGAATTTTTAGGTCTTACAGTCGGTGTTGTTTTGAACGACATGAAGCCTGAGGAAAGACGTGCAGCATACAACTGCGATATTACCTATGTTACGAACAATGAGCTTGGTTTCGATTATCTGCGTGACAATATGGTCATCTACAAGGAACAGCTTGTGCTGAGAGACTTACATTATGCTATTATTGACGAGGTCGATTCCGTACTGATTGATGAGGCGAGAACGCCGCTCATCATTTCCGGACAGAGCAGCAAGTCCACAAAGCTTTATGAAGTTTGCGATATACTGGCAAGACAGATGAAGCGTGGTGAGGATATTCCAGAGATGACCAAGATGGATTTTGTCATGGGTGTCGAGCAGGAGGAGACAGGAGATTTTATCGTCAATGAAAAGGACAAGGTTGTAAACCTTACTGCAGCAGGTGTTGAGAAGGTCGAGAAATTCTTCCAGATCGAGAACCTTGCAGATCCTGAGAATCTCGAGATCCAGCACAACATCATACTGGCATTAAGAGCACACAATCTGATGTTCAGAGATCAGGACTATGTCGTTAAAGATGATCAGGTATTGATCGTTGACGAATTTACAGGACGTATCATGCCGGGACGCCGCTATTCAGATGGTCTTCATCAGGCGATCGAGGCAAAGGAGCATGTAAAGGTCAAGAGAGAGAGCAAGACACTTGCAACCATTACGTTCCAGAATTTCTTTAACAAATTTGACAAAAAATGCGGTATGACCGGTACGGCATTGACTGAGGAAAAAGAGTTCAGGGATATCTATGGCATGGACGTTGTTGTCGTACCGACAAACCGTCCTGTAGCCAGAGTTGATTATCAGGACAGTGTATATAAGACGAAAAAGGAAAAGCTGAATGCAATTGTGGATGCGGTTGAGAATGCACATGCGACAGGCCAGCCTGTACTTGTCGGTACGATTACGATCGAGGCAAGTGAGGAACTGAGCAAAATGCTGACCAGACGTGGTATCCAGCACAAGGTACTGAATGCGAAGTTCCATGAACTCGAGGCTGAAATCGTAGCAGATGCAGGACAGCATGGCGCAGTTACGATCGCAACGAACATGGCAGGTCGTGGTACGGATATCAAGCTTGATGAGGAAGCAAGGGCAGCAGGTGGTCTGATGATCATCGGTACGGAACGTCATGAGTCCAGACGTATTGACAATCAGTTAAGAGGTCGTGCAGGACGTCAGGGAGATCCGGGTATGTCCAGATTCTACATTTCTCTGGAAGATGACCTGATGCGTCTGTTCGGCTCAGAGAAGCTGATCAATATGTTTAATACACTTGGTATTCCGGAAGGGCAGGAAATTGAACACAAGATGCTTACAAATGCCATTGAGAATGCCCAGAAGAAGATCGAGAGCAACAACTTTGGTATCCGTAAAAATCTTCTCGAGTACGATCAGGTAATGAACGAGCAGAGAGAGATCATCTATGAAGAACGCCGTCGTGTTCTTGATGGAGAGAGCATGAGAGATGCCATCTACAAGATGCTTACTGATATTGTTGAGAGCTCAGTGGATACGGCAATCAACGATGATCTAGACGCAGAAGAGTGGGATTTGAACGAACTCAATACACTGCTTCTTCCGATCGTACCAATTCGCCCTGTTGTGCTTGAGCGAATTACCAAAAAGACCAAAAATGGCCTCAAGCATCAACTGAAGGAAGAGGCTGTCAAGCTCTATGAGAGCAAGGAAGCTG
>JAFOYD010000154.1 GCA_017391545.1 Lachnospiraceae bacterium | reverse complement strand
CATCTGTCATTAAGACTTATGAAAAAACGGATTCGGAAGAGTCATTTGAGAATACTGAGCAGGTTATTATTGTTAAGCATTATGAAATGAGTGATGGTACATGGACAACGGATGATTATACCTATCAATACCGATTAGAGATTACCGGAAGAATGAATAATGCAGAAAAAGATAGCACATTTATTTTTTTAAGTAATATTGAAAATATAACATTTGATCAGGCTTGGAAGGCAGCCGGATTCAGTAGTAATATGGACGACTATTTCGATGTGGAGGTTGCAAAATTTGTTGGCATGAAATAGGTAATGAAAAATAGAAACGGATTGTAACTGATATAATAATCAACAGCCTTTACATGCTGTTTAAGAAAAAATTTTCAAAAAATGAGCCGCTTGGGCCTTTCTGGAGAGCGGTGCAGTCGTGACTGACAGATCGATTGCGGAAAGGAGTAGTAATGAGATTAAGTAATGCATTGAATCCGACTTTTACAGAAGTAATGAAGTCGATACGACAGGAAAATGCTGTAAGTAGAGCAGAAAACGGCGAAGATGGTTCGCCTTTTTCAACAATACTTGCAAACAGACAAACGGATTGTCCATATGGGTACTTAGCAAAGGATGGAATAATTGAGTATAACGGAGTTGTTTTCGTATGTGATTCTAAGACAAATTCCATCTGCCTGGGAGATATGAGTGACCCTAAGCAGGTTCTGAATATTAGCCTTCCAAGTGGTGGTAATTTGAAAATCAATGTAAATAACTTCGGTGATATTTCAAGAGCTGTGGGAATGTTTTCACCAGAGGATTTGAATGCAATTATGCGTGCAATATCACAATATAATCACTGCACAAGGAAACTGAACGAAATTGAGCAGGAAGAAGATGAAGTGATGAATGTCACTCAAAATGATGATGAGCAGGACACCGGGGAATCGACCGGAGAGACAATGAATGCTGATATGCGGGCTACAGCTACTTCAAAGGCTATGTTCTCCAGTATGAAACGAAAAATGTATTGCTATTGTGCGCACATATTGGTATAATATAGCTAAAGAAGCAAACACTAAGATTTTGGAAAGGAGTGACGCACTATGGCATCAAAATCAGCTAATTTATATGTAAGAATAGAACCGGATGTAAAAGAACAGGCAGAAGGCATCTTGTCAGCACTTGGTATTCCGGCATCCAATGCAATCAATATGTTTTATAAACAGATTATTTTAAACAGAGGACTTCCGTTTGAAGTAAAAATTCCTACGGCAAGACCTGTCAATATGGCTGAACTGACCGAAACAGAATTAAATGCAGAACTGGAGAAAGGATATGCGGATATGATTGCAGGAAGAACTAAATCTGCAAGGCAGGCATTTGCCGATATTCGTAAAGATTACGGCATATGATTTATGAAGTAACTACCACGAATCAAGCTGATGCCGATTTAAGGGAAATCTATGAGTATATTGCTTTTGAACTGCTTTCACCGGACAGTGCGGCAGGACAGCTTGACAGGTTAGAGGAACACATCATAGGGCTTGAGGAATTTCCAGAGAAATTCACACCTTATGAAAAAGAGCCGTGGCATAGCAGAGGATTAAGAGTAATGCCTGTTGATAATTATCTAGTATTCTATATTCCAGATAAGGATGCAGGAAGGGTGACGGTCATCCGTGTTATACTAGTCCGTTACATATCTGGTATTTTCTAATGACGACGCCTCATTGGTGGGCTATTTCCTCGCCTATGGATTGGTTATAAAATTCAATCTTGCTATCCAGGTTTTGCAGATATTCTTCCCATTTCATCTTCTGATCTAATACATATTGTCTATGTGATTGTAGGATATTCAAACGTTCTGGCATTGTGCTTTTACCACGATATCGTAAATCAGAGTATTGCTGGATATCTTTCAGGAGCATGCCGGTATCTTTTAAGCGTCTGATAAATTTGATCAACTAAATATCACTTTCTTCTTAATCCCGTCTGCCATTTTTGTCACGTGATACTCTTATCAATCCTTTTTTCTCATAGTAACGCAATGTGCTTTCGGGAAGATTTGTCTTTTCTGATATTTCTCCTATTGTCATATTGTCACCTCAAAAAAGTTCTTGACTTAAACTATGGTTTAAGTATTATGCTCTAAATTATAAAACATTTAGGAGGTAAACGCAAATGGAACAGACACGTTTTGAACAGGGAATTGAGCAGTTGAGAAAAATTGACGGAGTGGGTGGCGAGAATGTTATAAAGTCACTTGAAGATGTCGCGCCGGATGTAGGCAAATACATTGTTGAGTTCGCCTTTGGGGATATATACCCAAGAGAAGGACTCAGCCTGCAAGAAAGAGAAATGATTACCATAACAAGCTTATTAACGGCAGGTGGATGTGAGCCGCAACTAGAGGTACATATCAATGGTTCTTTGAATGTTGGAATTGCTCCGGAAAAAATTATAGAAACATTTATCCAGTGTATTCCTTATACAGGATTTCCCAAGGCATTAAATGCCATATTTTTGGCAAAAAAGATTTTTGCAGAACGAGGGATATAGAAGGTTATCTTTCTGTGTACCCAAAGGCTGAACTGTTACGGCGTAGAGCAAAAAATAACAAAAAACTCTTGAAATGCTTTTTTGCATGTGCTATTCTAAAAACGGTTATAATACCAGAGAATAGAATTCTGGAAATACAATGAAATGGAAATGCCATGAAGGAGACTCTTGCCAGGGAAAACGACAGGAAGACGGCGTCACCGACTGAGAGCGCTGTCAGTGGAAGCTGACGAAGGGAACACTCCGGAGCAGACTATCTGAACAGATATCGTAAATATCCCATTAGGGTAGTACGTGAACGTGCGTTAAACGTAAGAGAGGATAGAGCAGTCTGCGTATGGGCAGGTGCTTTATCAATGCGGGTGGTACCGCGGGTATATTTCAAGATTATCCGTCCCGGAATACAAGTTTGTATTCCGGGATTTTTGCGTTGTTAGGAGGTTTTGAAATGTACAGAGACATTACAATCAAAGAAATTGGCGAACAGCATATCGGACAGACCCTGCAGGTGGCAGGATGGGTAGAGAACATCCGTGACCATGGCGGCGTATCATTCATTGATCTGCGCGATATGTATGGTGTATTACAGGTTGTTATGAGAGACACGACCCTCTTGGATGGCATTACGAAAGAGATGTGCGTATCGATCGAGGGACCTGTTGAGAAAAGAGATGAGGAGACATACAATCCCAAGATTCCGACAGGAACCATTGAGCTTGAGGCAAAGAAGGTGACCGTGCTTGGAAAGGTTTACCACCAGCTTCCATTCGAAATCATGACATCAAAGGAGACAAGGGAAGATGTCAGATTAAAATACCGCTATCTCGATCTGAGAAATGCAAAGGTCAAGGACAACATCATTTTCCGCTCACAGGTCATCAGCTTTTTGAGACAAAAGATGACAGAGATGGGATTTTTGGAGATTCAGACACCGATTCTGTGTGCATCCTCTCCAGAGGGCGCGCGTGACTATATTGTTCCATCAAGAAAATATAAAGGTAAATTTTATGCGCTTCCACAGGCACCACAGCAGTATAAGCAGCTTCTGATGGTATCAGGATTTGACAAATACTTCCAGATCGCACCCTGCTTCCGCGACGAGGATGCGCGTGCAGACCGCTCTCCGGGAGAGTTCTATCAGCTTGACTTTGAAATGAGTTTTGCCACACAGGAGGATGTATTTAAAGTTGGTGAGGAAGTCCTTTCAGCAACATTTGAAAAATTTGCACCGGAAGGATATACAGTAACGAAGGCACCTTATCCGATTATCAGCTACAAGCAGGCAATGCTTGAGTTTGGCACCGATAAGCCGGATCTCAGAAATCCGCTTCGCATTATCGATGTGACAGACTTCTTCCAGAAGTGTACCTTCAAGCCATTTGTCGGCAGGACAGTACGTGCTATCAAGTTACATGCAGATATGTCAAAGGGCTTCCATGAGAAGCTGTTAAAATTTGCAACCGACATGGGAATGGGTGGACTTGGTTACCTTGAGGTAGCTGAGGACAGAAGCTACAAAGGACCAATCGATAAGTTCATTCCACAGGAATTAAAAGCAGAACTTGCAACCATCGCAGGCTTAGAGCCGGGCGATACCATTTTCTTTATCGCAGATAAGGAAGAGCGTGCAAACTATTATGCAGGACAGCTTCGTATCGAGCTTGGCAATAAACTTGACCTGTGCGAGAAAAATGCATACCGTTTCTGCTATGTGAACGATTTCCCGATGTATGAGCTTGATCCCGAAACCAAGAAGCTTGGATTCACACACAATCCATTCTCAATGCCACAGGGTGGACTTGAGGCACTGAACAACGAAAACCCGTTAGACATTCTTGCATATCAGTATGATATAGTCTGCAACGGTATTGAGCTTTCCAGTGGAGCAGTCAGAAACCATGACATGGAGATTATGGTAAAGGCATTTGAGCTTGCAGGCTATGATGAGGAGACCTTGAAGTCGAAGTTCGGAGCGCTCTATCAGGCATTCCAGTTTGGAGCACCACCACACGCAGGTATGGCACCGGGTGTTGACCGCATGATCATGCTGCTTCGCAACGAGGAAAATATTCGTGAAGTCATCGCATTCCCGATGAACGGAAATGCACAGGACTTAATGTGCGGTGCACCAAATGATGTGACCGAGCAGCAGCTTCGTGAGGTTCATATCAAGGTGAGAGATTAGAAAACGAAAAGGGTTGACAAAGATGGCAAATATAATTTCGGATGAGACAATTGAATATGTAGGCATTCTTGCCAAGCTTGAGCTTTCTGATGAGGAGAAGGAGCAGGCAAAAAAGGATATGGGAAGTATGCTTGATTATATTGATAAGCTCGGCGAGCTTGACACGACAGGCATCGAGCCGATGTCACATGTATTTCCGGTGCAGAATGTATTCCGCGAGGATGTTGTGACGAATGGTGACGAAAGTGAAAAGACCTTAAGGAATGCACCGGGTGAAAAGGACAATATGTTCATGGTGCCAAAGACCTTTGACTGAAAGGAATGATTATAGCAATGGATATATTATCATACAGTGCTGTGGAGCTTGCCACAGCCATAAAAGAGGGCAAGGTGACTGCTGTCGAAGCGATGGAGGCAGTGCTTGCAAGGATTGATGCGAAGGAAACGGACATCAATGCATACGTTACGATTGATAAGGATGCGGCTTTAAAAGCAGCAAAAGAGGCTCAGGAAAAGATCGAACAGGGAACGCTCACGGGTCCCCTTGCCGGAGTACCGGTCGCAATCAAGGATAATATGTGCACAGAGGGAATGCTTACGACCTGTTCCTCAAAGATACTTGGAAACTTTATCCCGACGTTTTCAGCGGAAGCTGTCTTAAATCTGGAGAAGGCAGGTGCCGTAATCATCGGAAAGACCAACATGGATGAGTTCGCGATGGGTTCTACCACAGAGACTTCTGCATATGGTGTGACCAGAAATCCATGGAATACAGAGCATGTGCCGGGCGGTTCTTCAGGCGGCTCCGCAGCAGCAGTGGCAGCGCAGGAATGTTTCTTCGCACTTGGCTCTGATACAGGCGGTTCCATCAGACAGCCGGCATCGTTCTGCGGCGTTGTCGGATTAAAGCCGACCTATGGAACGGTATCCCGTTATGGACTAGTCGCATATGGTTCTTCGCTTGACCAGATCGGACCGCTCACAAAGGATGTCACAGACTGTGCAACAGTCATGGAAATCATCGCATCACATGACACAAAGGATTCCACTTCTGTGAAAAGAGAGGACACCGACTTTACTTCAGCACTCGTCGAGGATGTGAAGGGCATGAAGATTGGTATCCCAAGAGACTATTTCGGTGAGGGACTCGACCCGGAGGTAAAGGCAGGAGTACTTGCGGCGGCAAAGGCGCTTGAGGAGAAGGGCGCAATCGTCGAAGAATTTGATTTAAGCCTTGTTGAGTATGCAATTCCAACGTATTACACGATTGCGGCAGCAGAGGCAAGCTCCAATCTGGAACGTTTTGACGGTATCAAATACGGATACCGCACACAAGGATACGAGGGACTTCACAATATGTACAAAAAGACGCGTTCCGAGGGCTTCGGACCGGAGGTAAAGCGCAGAATCATGCTCGGTTCCTTCGTTCTCAGCTCGGGATATTATGATGCGTATTATCTGAAAGCTCTCAAAGTAAAAGCAATGATCAAGAAAGCCTTTGATGAGGCATTTGCAAAGTATGATATGATTTTGGGACCGGTAGCACCGACAACAGCGCCAAAGCTCGGAGAGAGCTTATCCGATCCTTTAAAGATGTATCTTGGCGATATCTATACAATCTCTGTGAACCTTGCAGGACTTCCGGGAATCTCGATTCCATGTGGAAAGGATTCCAAGGGACTGCCAATCGGTTTGCAGCTGATTGCAGACAGTTTCAATGAAAAGAAGCTGATTCAGGCGGCATACACTTATGAGAAAATCCGCGGTGATTTTCGGATAGAAGATTAGGAAAGGATGGGTGAAATGATGGCAAAGCAATATGAAACAGTCATAGGTCTTGAGGTTCATGTGGAACTGGCGACCAAGACGAAAATCTTCTGTGGATGTTCCACCGCATTCGGCGGAGCGCCCAATACCCATACCTGCCCTGTATGTACAGGTATGCCCGGTTCGCTGCCTGTCCTGAATAAACAGGTGGTCAATTACGCAGTGGCGGTCGGACTTGCCACGAACTGTGAGATTACACAGTACTGTAAGTTTGACAGAAAGAACTATTTTTATCCGGATAACCCGCAAAATTATCAGATTAGCCAGCTCTATCTGCCAATCTGTAGAAACGGTCATGTGGATATTGAGACTGCTGATGGCAAAAAGTCTGTCGGAATTCATGAAATTCACATGGAAGAGGATGCCGGAAAGCTGATTCATGATGACTGGGAGGATTGCTCTCTTGTGGACTATAACCGTTCCGGTGTGCCTTTGATCGAAATTGTTTCGGAGCCGGATATGAGAAGTGCCGAGGAGGTCATTGCCTACCTTGAAAAGCTCCGCATGACGGTACAGTATCTCGGTGCATCAGACTGTAAGCTTAACGAAGGCTCTATGCGTGCAGACGTAAATCTCTCTGTCAGAGAAGTGGGTGCAAAAGAATTTGGTACCCGTACAGAGATGAAGAACCTCAACTCCTTCCGGGCAATCACAAGGGCAATCGAGAACGAGCGTGAGCGTCAGATTGATTTACTGGAATCAGGACAGCAGGTCATCCAGGAGACAAGACGTTGGGATGACACAAAGGAATATTCCTATGCGATGCGTTCCAAGGAGGATGCACAGGACTACAGATATTTCCCTGATCCGGACCTCGTTCCCGTCTATATCAGCGACGAGTGGTTAGCGGAGATCAAGAGCAGACAGCCGGAGTTTCGCGAGGAAAAGATGGCACGTTACAAGGAAGAGTACGATATTCCAGAATATGATATCGGCATCATAACAGACACAAAGCATATGGCAGACTTATTTGAGGAGACTGTAGCAATCTGCGGTCAGCCCAAAAAGGTTTCGAACTGGCTGATGGGTGAGACCCTTCGATTATTAAAGGAAAAGAACATGGATCCTGAGGACATCCGCTTTTCCCCTGAAAATCTTGCCAAGCTGATTGGTCTGGTCGACAGCAAGGCAATCAATTCCTCTGTCGCAAAGGAAGTCTTCGAAGTTCTGTTTGATAAAGACATCGATCCTGAAAAGTACGTTGAGGAAAAGGGCTTAAAGACGGTCAATGATGAGGGAGCACTCCGAAAGACGATTGAGGATGTCATTGCGGCAAATCCGCAGTCAGTAGAGGACTACCACAACGGCAAGGAAAAGGCAATCGGCTTCCTTGTAGGACAGACTATGAAAGCCATGAAGGGCAAGGCTGACCCTGGTATGGTCAACCAGATCTTAAAAGGATTATTATAGATTAATAATTGATTACTGAAAGGCGCAGAGTTCAACTTTGCGTCTTTTTTTGTAATGCACACGAGTTCATGTAAAATGGAAATAAAACGGTTAAAATACGGTTGACATACGGATGTAAAACGGGTATTCTATTAAAAAGGAGGGATATCTATGACTGTAGAGGAAATGAAACGGAAAAAGCAGGAGAAGGGATTAAGCTATGCACAGCTTTCGGAGCTGTCAGGGGTGCCGCTTGGCACTGTTCAGAAGATTTTTTCGGGAGAGACGGAGCATCCCAGATATTCTACACTGCAGGCACTTGCAGAGATTTTGGATGACAGGCATCTTTTGAATGACAGTGCGGCGTTTTCTTATGGAAGCACGCATGAGAAGAAACAGGGCGAATATACGGTGGAGGATTATCTTGCCATACCGGATGAGATCCGGGTGGAGCTGATCGACGGTGTCATTTACTATATGGCAGCACCAAGATTTAACCACCAGACGATTGCAGGGGAGGTCCATAGGCAGATCGCAAATTATATCATGGACAACAACGGCAAATGCAGACCTGCAATTTCTCCGGTGGATGTGCAGCTTGACTGTGACAACAAAACGATGGTGCAGCCGGATGTTCTGATCTTATGCAATGAGGAAAAGATTGTGGACGGTAAGGTTTTCGGGGCACCTGATTTTGTACTTGAAGTAATCTCACCATCGACAAGGCGCAAGGATTATTTCAAAAAGCTTGAAAAATACGAGAATGCCGGTGTGCGGGAGTACTGGATTCTTGATCCGTACAAAAAGCAGTTGATTGTATTTTTCTTTGAGGGAGACATTTATGCGCAGATTCATGACATGACAAAACCTGTCCCGGTCAATATTTATGAAGGAAAGCTGGAAATCAGGTTTGACCATATTTTGAAGTGGTGTGATGAGATTGATCGATAACTGTACTCAGATTGAAATTTCAGAGGATCCATATCCGAAGCGCTTGCGTGCGATTCCGTCAGCACCTGGAACTCTTTATTATAAAGGAAATATTGACATTATCAACAGGTGCACCAATATCGCAGTAATTGGCAGCAGACATGTATCGGACAGTGGAGCTTCGCTTGCTTATCAGGTCGGACATGCGCTTGGAAAGCGTGGCATCAATGTGGTGAATGGGCTTGCTCTTGGCTGTGACACCTATGCACTGCAGGGAGCGCTGTCAGCAGGAGGAATCTGCGTGGCAGTGCTCCCCTGCGGATTGGAGCAGGTCGTGCCACGGTCAAATGCATTGCTTGCCAGAGAGCTGTTATCAGCTGGCGGCTGTCTTGTCAGTGAATACCCGGTCAGTTCACCAATCCAGAGATATCAGTACATTCAGAGAGACAGACTGCAGAGCGGAATCAGCGACGCAGTGATCGTGATTGAGTCTGAGTATGACGGCGGTACGATGCATACTGCAAGATATGGCATCCGGCAGGGAAGAAAGCTGGCCTGCATTGACAGCAGACTGCTCAGACATTCCTCCGGGAACCGATGGCTTGAAGCACAAAATGGGGTAAGCGTTATTCGGAACATGGCGGATCTGAACTGTTTTGTCAATGCGCTGTCTGAATGCATGGAGTACAGACAAATGACTTTGAATGGACTTGTCT
>JAFOYD010000153.1 GCA_017391545.1 Lachnospiraceae bacterium | reverse complement strand
TATCCTTAATCGGCAAAAATATCATTCAACTGGTATAGAACTCTGTCAGCTCCCGTCACGACAATCACAGTATCTCCCTTGACAAAACTGGAATTACCGCTTGGAATTTCAAGTGATGCACCATGTGTAATACTGACAATCAATACATTTTTCTTGAGCCTGAGATTTCTAAGTGGTTCCCCGCAGTGAAGCGTATTTTCATCTACCCGAAACTCCACTGCTTCTGCCTGTCCATCTGCAATGGAATGTACCGTAAGCGCCGCCCCGGTCTGATTTTCCATGGCACGCACATACCGGACGATATTGTTGCAGCACAGCTCCTTCGGACTTATGATACTTCCGAGCGGCAACGCATCCAATATCGTATTGTTTTCCAGTCTGCCAAGCTTTGTGATAATCTGTGGCACCTTACAACTGCTGCCGTAGAGAGATATGATGATATTCATCTCGTCCATACCTGTCAGTGTTACCAGTGCATCACAGTCCGATATTCCTTCATTATCCAATAAAAACTCCCTGCTGGCATCACCATGTATGACCGATGCCTGTGGCAGCAGGTTTGCAAGCTGGAGGCACTTGTCATAATTCTGCTCGACGATCTGTACGCCAATTCCATTTTTGATCAATGCCTGTGCCAGGTAAAAGCTCACGCGGCCACCACCGCAGAGAATGACACGCTTTACTTTATGCGTAATGATTCCAAGATTTTTAAGAAGCATCGTCAGGTTTTCAGCAGGTGCCGTCACAAAGATTCGATCTCCCTCAAGCAACACAAAATTACCATCAGGCGCAATTGCTTTTCCGTTCCTTATGACTGTGCATACAAGTATTTTACACTTTACGATACCGTTCAGATCATTCAGGGCTGTATTGCAAAGCTTCTGTCCTGACTCCACACGAAGCTCAACAATCTCTACTCTTCCTTTTGCAAAGGTATCCCTCTTTAGAAAGCCTGGATATTTTAAAAGCCGCTCGATCTCTGCTGCCGCCTGCTTCTCCGGATTGATCATCATAGAAAGAGCGAACAGATTTCGCATCTTATAGACCTGATCGGTATACTCCGGGTTTCTGATACGTGCAATGGTATGAATATCCGGATTCAGCCCATGCGCCGTCATACAGCACAGCAGATTGACCTCATCCGCATTTGTAACGGCAATCAGCAGATTCGCCTCCCTGACGCCTGCCTTCTCCAAAGTTTCCATCGAAGCACAGTTCCCCTGTACAGCCATGATATCATATCGCTCCTCAGTAGATTCCAACACTTTCAGGTTCGCATCAATTAAAGTCAGTTCATAACCTTCCGCCGAAAGCTGCCTGGTAAGCATTGCACCTACCTTTCCATCACCTGCAATGATAATTTTCACGTTACATGATCCTCCATAAATTTTCCTTTTCTCCATAGAACATTATAGCATGTATCCGTAAAATGGCAATAAGAAGCGCCATTGCCTGTAAATAATAAATGCAATGGCGCTGAATCCGCTAATTCTATTTCTCTGATTCTGTCTGTTCTACTGTCTGTGTCACACTCATCTGCTCTGGATGCAGCTTCTCCTTGATCGCTGCAATCAGCTCCTCGATCGAAGATGCCTCAATTTTTTCTGTCTCCTGCTTTTCCTGTGCTTTCTTTTCCTGACGCTCCTTCTCAGCTTTTTTTCGTTCGGCACGCTTTTCGTTGATACGCTCCTGCTGCTTTTCGGCTGAAGTATCTTCCTTCTTCTCAATCTTGCTGTTCTCTGCCATTTCCTTTAACAGCTCGACTGCATAAGATACATTTCCATCCTGATCAATGGAAATGCGGAAACTCTTGATCTTGTCCGCATCCTCGCCAAGCTCCTCCTGCAGCGTATCAAATTTCTCGCCAGCACCACTTAGTACAGACTCATACTGCTCTCGTACAGACTCGTCTGCTGCCATCTTTTCCAAAAGCTCCGGATTAATCAGCACACTGTACTCTTTTGTCGCCAGACTTGCATAATAATCCTGCTCCTCGTCCGAAGACCACTCTGCCACAGCAATGTCCATATTATCATATTTTTCCCTCAGCTCTGCCAGCAGGTTCTTTGCTGCATCGCTCAGCACTATGCCTTCCTGTACTCCATCCGAGTCAAGAGCCTTATATTCCTGTTCCTTTTCAGACTGCACACGCTTTGGTCTGTCATATCCCGCCTTGACCTCTCGCGTCTGTCCGCTATATTCATAAGTATCCCTGTCAGCATTCGTCTGTTTACGGTCAGCAGATTTTCTGCTGTCTGCCTTGCTATTTACACCGGTAAAGCTTCCTTTGAACTTTACCTCATCCTTTTTTGCCTGATTTGAAAAAAGTCCTGTATTACTCAGTAAAGAGCTATAATTGATTCCGTTCATATTATCCTCCATTCTGTTGATAACCTGTAAATCTCCATCTTTTTATGGTTATTTATTATATCGGCTTACTCATTCATGAACTTTATAGCTCGTCCATTTTCAGCACATTTATCGCAAAACGTGCTTATACCATCGCCTCAGTCCTAAGTCTGTGCAACACCTTTTTCTCCATACGGCTCACCTGCACCTGACTCATTCCCAAGTCCCCGGCGACCTGCACTTGCGTCTTATTCTCAAAATACCTAAGCTTGATCAGACTTTTTTCCCGCTCATCCAATCCACCCAACAGCTTCTCCAGCAAAATTCTGTCTATGATCGCATCACTCTCACTGTCATTTCCCAGCATATCAAGCAACCGCACTTCACTCCCATCTGACTCATATACCGTCTTATCAATCGACTCAACCTCGCGCACAGCATCAAGCGCAGTGACGATATCCTCCACCGGTATACCCGACTCCTTGGACAATTCAGATAAAGTAGGTTCCCTTCCCGTCCTCTGCTGCATCTCCTCCTTGATCCATTTCAATTTTCTGGCATTCTCCTTAATGCTCCTGCTGACCTTGATCAATCCATCATCCCTCAAAAATCTGCGTATCTCACCCATGATGAGAGGAACTGCATAAGTGGAAAACTGGACCTCATAACCGATATCGAACTTTTCAATCGCTTTCATTAGTCCCATCGCGCCAATCTGAAATAAATCCTCTGCTTCAATACTACCTCTTCCTATAAACCTTTTCACCACATGATGCACAAGTCCTGTATTTTTACTAAAAAGCAGTTCCTTTGCTTCCCGTTCTCCTTTCTGTGCCCTGATAAAAAGCTCCTTATCCTCCATAATCTATAACCTGCTGTCTCGATTCCACACTGCTGCCTGCAGGAGCGGCTGCTTCTTTTCTGTTCTACATGCAAAGTCCTTCCACATATGTACGCTTGTCCCTTCTCCTGGAGTACTCTCTACCTCCAGTCCGTCCATAAAGGCCTCCATAAAAGAAAATCCCATGCCCGAGCGCTCATTTTCCGCACCAGTTGTAAAAAGCGGCTGCATCGCCTGCTCCACGTCAGCAATTCCGACTCCTTTGTCAACAATATCCACAGACAATCTGCCGTTCTCCGAAAGCTTTGCTTTCATCACTACACTGCCACCCTGATTGCCGTATCCATGTATAATTGCATTGGTAACTGCCTCTGAGACTGCTGTCTTAACGTCATCCACTTCATCAACCGTCGGATCAAGTCGTGACAGAAATGCAGCAATCACCACTCTGGCAAGTCCCTCATTTTCCGATATGGCATCAAATTCCATGTAAATTTCATTTTTACTGGTTCGTACCTGTTCTTTTTTTGCACACTCCTTCTCCATAAACAACACTTTTCCCTCCCTACAATCAATATATTATGCTATGCTATGATTTCTATAATTGATGACAACCCGGACGACCTCAAAAGTCTCTGGATTCGTTCACTTGTATTGATGGCATAGACCTTGCCTCCAAAGCATGAGATTTTTCTGTACCTGCCGATAATGATACCTATTCCCGAACTATCCATAAATGTTGTGTCCTCAAAGTCAAACACGATATTTTTAACTTTGTCATCGAGTATCAGTCGGTCTGCGCACTCTCTGATTCCTGAAGCCCCATGATGATCCACCTCCTTGGGCATCTTAATGCACAGATAGTTTTCAATAATTGCGTACTCCTCCATTTTCTGTTCCATTAACACTCCTCCTTTATGATGTAAAGCAAAAGAGGACCTGTCTTACCGACATGTCCTCTTTTGTGTGTATAGGGTATTTTATTCACCCTTTATTTCCTTAATGTAAGTTGCTGCTTTTTTTGCCTTCTCCGTATCAGGGAATAGCTCAATCACCTGCTCGTAGATTTCCACAGCCTTGCTGGTATCTCCTTTTTTATTGTATGCATTTCCCAGATTATAAAGTGCCTCTCCATTATCCGGATCATACCTGAACGCTCTTTCGAGATTATCAATCGCCGTATCATACTCCTCTGTCCTGAATGCCTCATACCCTAAATCATAGCTATTCTTCGCCACGACCTCGCCCACGCTGTCTTTCGGTGTATTATATAGTTTTGTAAAACTCTCTGTAGACTCATTCTCAAGGTATTCTTCGCCAATCATCTCAAGCTTATCAGCAATCGCCATTTCATCGCCTGTTTGATTGATATACATCAATGTTGCTTCGATCAGGTTATTATTTGCCTCGATCACAATACTGTTTCCCTGCGCTGCGCTTAGGCTGTTTGAAAGAGAAGCCTTCTCATTTGTCAGTTCATTGACCTGCGAAGTCAATTCGTCGACCTGTGCAGTCTTTGCATCAAGCTGCTCGCTCACAGCCTTGTATTTTGTATTGACATCACTCTGGGCACGCTGTATTCTTGCAGGCAGTACCAGAAAGCAGGCGATTCCGGCACCGATCGCAACACCGATCAAAATGTTGATCAATGTCTGCAGTGCCACATTTTCCTTTTTTCCAACAGGCTGTATCACCGTATCATTGCCACTCTGGTATACAATGACGTCCTTCTTTTTCCTTACATGCTCCTCATCAGCAGGCATCATTTCATCCACTTCTCTAAGGTATCTAAGCGTCATTGTGTTGTTGGCATCGATGGCATGTGCCTTATCGAGCTCCTTTTTTGCTTTTTCCAATTCCTGATTATTAATATATAAAAGTGCCAGAAGCTGTCTCGCCTGCACAAACCTTGGGTTCATGGATATCACTTTTTTCAGTTGAATAACTGCAAGATCAAGGCTGTCCTGCTGACAATAGTTCAGCGCCATATTATATTTCTTACTGATCTGGTTATACATATCCAGTTTTCCCGGATTGTTCTGCAGTCTTCCTATATAATCATCTGCGATATTTTTCTCACTTCTGATGTTTTTGCTGATGACCCATTCGCTTAACGCTGCTACGACCTCACCTCGCTCAAAATATACAAGTCCGAGCAGATTTCTCGCCTCGATGTGATTTTTATTGAGTTTCAGACACTGTCTTAAGCTCGTCACTGCGCCCGACAGGTCTCTCACTTTCGCCTTGTCGAGTGCATCATTATAAAAACGGTTTGCTGTATACATAATCCTTTTGTACAGACTGACATCAGCCCCGCAACCGGTACAAAAATTTTTTTCTGATAAACGGCATCCACAATTAAAGCAAAACATATCTAGCTCCCCTATTCTTCCTTCGCATCCTTTACCAGCTTAACCAGCACATCTGCCAAATCTGTCACGTCCTGATTATAAATTGCATCCTCCACATCCTCGACTTCAAGACTAGGGTGAAATTTTTTTAACTCTTCTTCAAAATTTATCATAATAATACCTATGCCTTTCCATAGCCTGCAAACCCAGTCGGCGCAATCACACCTTATGCATGCACAAGATCTGTCATTCAGGATTTTTCCGGGCACTCCCGAAGAACCAGTCCTGCCAGATACAACGAGCCAACAACATATACAACACCACTGTCCCCCTTGATCGTTCTTCCAAAGGACACTGCATCCTCAATACATTCAAAGGTGTGCACAGCATGTACCGTTTTGCCGGCATATTTACAAAATATATCCTGAAGCTTTGCAAGATCAGCTCCCCTCTCCCCCGGGATATGTGTAATCACAAAATCCGTTACCATAGAGAGCCCACAAAGCATTTCTATCATCTTATCATACTGCTTATCTTTCACTACTGAAAAAATAAGCACGCACCTGTCATCGCCGTTAACCTTGGCGAGCTCTGGTGCTTTTTCCAGAGACTGTACAAATGCCTCAATACCATCCTCATTATGGGCACCATCCACAAATACGCCAGGCATGATTTCCTCCATACGTCCTGCCCATCGCATGTTTCTGATTCCTTCTTTTATGGATTTTACCTCAATTTTGTCAAAACCACAATCGTTTTTTAATGTTTCGCAGGTACGAATAGCCACAGCGCCATTCTCCGCCTGATATACTGCCGTCGTGTTTGCTGTAAAACCACCATAATCATAATACCGACTGACAACGGAAAAATCAATGTATTTTTTCTTAATTTCAATTATTTTGTAGTCATTTTTCGACACCGCATGGCATTTGCAACCACATTCCGATGCCTTCCTGCAAATAACCTTTGAAGTTTCACTTTTTCTATCCGAAAATACGACAGGCACTCCAGGCTTAATGATTCCTGCCTTCTCACCTGCTATTTTCTCCAATGTATTGCCCAGATACGCCATGTGATCAAAACCGATCTCCGTGATCACTGTTATTGCTGGATTTTGAATGACATTGGTCGTATCAAGTCTTCCGCCAAGTCCTGTCTCAAGAATCGTGACATCAACACCTGCTTGCACAAACACATAAATCCCCATAAAGAACAATCGCTCGAAATAGGTCGGACTGTATTCAGGTCTGATCCGATCATACTCCACAAGCTTTGTGGTCAACCAGTTAAATGCTTCCACAAACAACTCCTCAGATATCATATTGCCATTGATGCAAAAACGCTCCCTGGTCGTCACCAGATGCGGTGAGATAAACATTCCCGTCTTATAGCCACTTTCCCTGCACACGCTTTGCAAAAACGAGCATACAGAGCCTTTCCCGTTCGTTCCAGCTACATGAATCACTCTGCCAAGCTTGCACTCACTATAAGTTCCATTCTCAATTTCTTGCAGATATGCATAAAACCGTTTGGTTTCCTCCATCGGATTTTTCGCTGTAAATCGGGGGACATCATTTAAAAACTGTTCTGCTTCCGCGTAGCTTTGTACAATCATCTCTTTCATATGCGTTCCTTTACCTCTCCCGCAACTTTTCAATTACCTGTAATTTCCTATAAAGCAAGGAAAAGGGTTCACAGTTGTCTGCAAACCCTTTTGGCCTATATGACAATTACGGTTCCTACAATAATGCCGTTCTGTGACGAATACTCCATAAAACTTGTATCACGGTTCACAACGATCTGATGATCATCGATACTGATCACGGTTCCCTTGAAAATATTACCACTTACCTTGATTTTAGCCTCTCTGGACTTAAGCACCATATTTTCAATATCGTCAGCACGCTTTTTAACTGCCATACACTTTTGATACACTTCATCCTTTCTTGTCTTAAGGACACTAAGATGATTCTGAAGCTGTTCACTGAGTTCTCCTGTCTGTTGTCTGACACGCAGGATTTTTGCCATTCCGGCAACAATCTCTTCAAGCTCCTGATTTAGCTTACTGTATTCTTCATTTACTGCAATACGCTTTTCCATCGTCTCTGGCAGAACACCTACATGGATTCCTGTTTTGATCTCGGATTGATTTCCGACATTCTGGCAGCTCACACCCAGCATGGCATGGACACTTCCTCCCGCAATCAGTCCTTTCTTCCCCGTAAGAGTGACACGATCACCCGCACTTACCCTGGAATTCAAAATAACATTTGACTGAATATTTCCTCCTGCTTTGACATTGGCATATTCGAGAAACTCTGTGAAGATATCGCCACCGGCAACAATCGTCCCCTTGCCAGCACCCTGCATGCCACGCTTCAGGCAGACATCGCCACCGGCAGTGATACTCGCAGACTCAACAACGCCCTCCACTGTTAAGCTTTTTCCAGCCCTGATCGTCACACCGGCCTCTACGTTGCCATGTATGATAACGTCTCCATTAAAATCAACCAGTGCGTTGTTCGCATAATCACAGCCGCCTTGTACTTCATAAACTTCAACGATTGACAGCTTATTATCGCCATCATACTCTACCTTGCCCGACTTTGCTGCATAATACTTATTAGGATCATCCGCATTACTGATACCTTTCCCTGTAAGTGGCCGAAGATCTTTATACATATTTGCCTTTTCAAAAGCACCTGTCACGTCCCTTCCGGACGTACCCTGCACAGCCGGATGATAGATTGCCAGCAATTGTCCTTCCTCGACATTCTGCACCAGACTCATACTTCTGTAGTCTACCGTACCATCCTTGCGAATCTCAGGCTTTGGTTTCTCAGTGTTAAAAAAGAACTCAAACCGACCTTCACTTCCGGGGTCTCCTTTTTCGCTGGCCGCTACCTTTACCTCACGCTCATAGATCTGCTTTTTGCACATCGCCGCGACATGTGATTCATTGATACCTGCCATTACCCCATTAAGCTGTAGATATCTCATAATCTCAGATTTTTCGTATTTTGTGCCATCTTCAGGTGCACATAAATAAAGCCATGCTTCTGTTTTATCCTCAGTTATTCTGACATAAGATTTGACATTAATCATTTACTCACCTCCGCGAAGGCAAAGTGCGCCCTCTCATGTCTTCTATTGTACCACTATTTACCTCAATTGTGCAAGTCGTTCTACAACTTGTTCTTTCATTTGTGTATATTTCGTCAATTTTTCCCTTTCTTCAGCGATCTTTGCCTCTGGAGCCTTTGACATGAACTTCTCGTTATTAAGCATGCCGTTAACGCGCGCAAGCTCGCCATCCAGGCGCTTTTCTTCCTTCTCAAGACGCTCAATTTCCTGGCTGATATCAACTAATTCAGCAAAAGGAATATAGATATTGGCATTGGCAATCACTACTGACACTGCATCATCTGCAATACCGTTTTTATCGCTTTGGATCGAGACCTCTGATGCATACGCAAGCGATGCAAAGAAAAGTCTTCCCTCCTCAAAGGTATTTCTGATATCAGCATTCTCGGAAACAACAAATACATGCGCTTTTTTGGAAGGAGCTACATTCATCTCTGTTCTTACATTTCTGATACCGCGAACTGCTTCCTTAATAATTTCAATATCCTTTTCATCCTTAGCAAAATTTCTTGCTTCTGTGTATTCCGGCCACTTGGAAATCATGATGGATTCCTCCTCTGACTGGATTGTACAGAAAATCTCCTCTGTGATGAACGGCATATATGGATGAAGAAGCTTAAGTGCATCGATCAATACCGTCTTTAATGTCCAGAGTGCTGCATTCTGAGAAGCTGCGTTGTCTGAATTGTAAAGTCTTGGCTTTACCATCTCGATATACCAGTCGCAGAACTCATCCCATATAAAATCATAAATTTTCTGAACCGCAATACCAAGCTCAAAATTCTCCATGTTGTCAGTTACTTCTTTTACAAGACTGTTGAGCTTTGATATGATCCAACGATCTACAGGCTCCAAGGAATCAGATGCATCTGTAATTTCCTTGCCCTCCATATTCATCATGATAAAGCGGGAAGCATTCCATACTTTATTCGCAAAGTTTCTGTTCGCCTCAACGCGCTCATAATAGAATCGCATATCATTTCCTGGTGCATTTCCTGTGATCAGTGTCATTCTGAGCGCATCCGCACCGTACTGCTCGATGACCTCCAATGGATCGATACCATTGCCAAGTGACTTTGACATCTTTCTTCCCTGTGAGTCACGTACCAGACCATGGAAAAGAACGGTCTTAAATGGTTTCTCATTCATATGCTCATAACCTGAGAAAATCATTCGGATAACCCAGAAGAAAATAATATCATATCCCGTAACAAGTACATCTGTCGGATAGAAATACTCCAGTTCCTCTGTCTTGTCCGGCCATCCAAGTGTCGAGAACGGCCAAAGTGCAGATGAAAACCATGTATCAAGTGTATCCGGATCCTGTGTGAAATGCTTACAGCCGCACTTCGGACAAACCTCAGGCATACTCTTTGCTACCACGATCTCACCACACTCATCACAATAATAAGCTGGAATCCTGTGTCCCCACCAGAGCTGTCTTGAGATACACCAATCCTTGATATTGTCTGTCCAGTTAAAGTAAGTCTTGTCCATTCTTTCAGGAATCAGTTTGATTTCACCATTTTTTACAGCTTCAACAGCAGGCTTAATCAACTCATCCATCTTTACAAACCACTGCTGTTTCACCAAAGGCTCGATGGTCGTCTTACAACGGTCATGTGTACCTACATTGTGGCTGTAATCCTCAATCTTGACAAGCAATCCCATCTGATCAAGCTCTTCTACGATTGCCTTTCTGGCCTCATAGCGGTCCATGCCTGCATACTTTCCGCCATTCTCATTGATGGTCGCATCATCATTCATAATGTTAATGATCGGAAGATTGTGTCTCTTTCCTACCTCAAAGTCATTCGGATCATGTGCAGGAGTGATCTTTACAACACCGGTACCAAACTCCATATCAACATACGTATCCTCTACGACCGGAATCTCACGATTCATCAGTGGAAGCATCAGCTTCTTGCCTTTCAGGTGCGTATATCTCTCGTCATCAGGGTGAATGGCTACCGCTGTATCACCAAGCATTGTCTCCGGTCTTGTCGTAGCAAAGGTCAGATACTCTCCTGATTCTGTTCCGTCATCGTTTAAAATAGGATACTTGATATGCCAGAAATGTCCTGCCTGCTCCTCATACTCAACTTCTGCGTCAGAGATTGAAGTATTACATACTGGACACCAGTTGATCATGCGGGCTCCTTTGTAGATGTAGCCTTTCTCATGCATCTTACAGAATACCTCAGTAACTGCCTTATTGCATCCCTCGTCCATCGTAAAACGCTCTCTGTCCCAGTCACATGAAGAGCCAAGCTTTTTGAGCTGGCTGATAATACGTCCTCCGTACTCCTTTTTCCAGTCCCATGCGCGTTCCAGAAACTTCTCTCTGCCGAGGTCATGCTTATCGATGCCCTCTTCCTTTAATTTCTGGATAATCTTTACCTCAGTCGCAATACTTGCATGGTCCGTTCCCGGCTGCCAGAGTGTATTATATCCCTGCATTCTCTTAAAGCGAATCAGGATATCCTGCATGGTATTGTCTAGCGCATGTCCCATGTGAAGCTGTCCTGTGATGTTTGGAGGTGGAATCACGATCGTAAACGGTTTCTTACTCCGATCTACCTCCGCATGAAAATATTTTTTGTCGAGCCACTTCTGGTAAATTCTGTCTTCCAGACCATGTGGATCATAAGTCTTTGCTAATTCCTTGCTCATTTTTTCCATCCTTTCTGTAATGATTCATAATGATTCATAATAACAAAACAAAAGCCCTTTACTGTATTTTCCTACAGCAAAGGGCGTATTAACGCGGTACCACCTTTGTTCAATGCATCCTTGATGCATCCTCAGCAGATTCCCATCAGAATCCTGCCCTGTAACGTGGGCAAAACGTGAAATCCTACTCTGCATACGATGCAAAAGCCAAAAGCGTTTCAGACTTCCGGTTTCAAAGCTACCTTCTCCATTTCTTCCTTCAAGAAATCTCACAGCCTGACAGTATCAATCAATTGAATATGTCAGAATTTCTCTCTCTGCGAAGGGGCTAACAGATACTCCTCTTTGGCACTACCTTTTACTATTTGTTATAATAAATAATAGTATAAAATAAGTTCTAAAATGTCAAGAAATTATTTCATTTTTGCGTTTTTGCGTTCAGCCCTGCTTGAATTCCGTCATATTAGGCCGGAACCGCAGTGGCAGCATGTTCATCTGCAACTTTGGATTGATGCGCGCTTCAATCGCAATACTATCACAAAAGCATCGAAACAATTCCTGATATGCCTCCTCTGTCTCTGAAAACTGAAGTCTTCCCTCATCAAATTCCACGCCTTGCAGGATATACCACTGTTTAAAGCTTGGATGCAGTCCGAAAAGATCAGCATGCTCATCATATATGACAAAATTCTCCGCAGGAAGCCTGTCTGCAAAATGTGGCATCAAAAATGGCAGTATATAATGCTTAGCATCTATTTTTGCATACAGCATACCATTTTGAAGCTCCGAGAAACGCAAAAATTCTCGCAAACGATTTAGCTCATTGTTCGCAGCTCTCCCATACCGAAAAGCACGATGGACATAGTCATCCTGAAGTCTGTCTGTAATATTCCTGTCATGCGTAGAAAGTCCCAGAACAATCGTATGATATACAGCATCTGCTTTATCCTCAAAACAGGATACCATTGTCATACTTAGTCTATAATAGCTCTCATCACCCAGCTGTCTGATAATCGTATCTGTCACCTTTTCTGCCTTTGTATGATCTGTGCCGATTCTATGATACTCTGTAAAGAATCTGTATACGTCCGGCTCGCTTGTTGCCAGATGTATCCTGTCATGACTTTCGATTGACCTGTTCTTTTTGAACTGATATGCCTCATACACACCTGTAAGGATCCCATCCATGCTATCCTCACAAATTAATACATACTCCTCCATATCCTATCCTTTCTAATTCGAATTATATAAATCACTTTCACAGGGAACTGCTAACATCAGCCTGTCATCATGATTTTATTTCCTCCAAAGAGATCTACATTCTCCTGTGCATCATCAAATAACGACAACTGCCTGTATGTCATGCCATCCCTATCAAACGGAAGCTTTTCATGCTCTGCCAGAAGGTTTCTTGTAATATAATTCTCTTCTATTTTGGTATTGTACATCATTTTCCCATTGCAGGTAATAAAATAAAGCGCCCGCTTTAAAACCACCCCGATTTTCTTTAGATGATCAAAGTTCAAAGTTCCGCTTCGTCTTGCCTTACAGATGCGCTGAGCACTCTTTACACCGATTCCCGGCACGCGTAGAAGTGTCTGATAATCTGCCCTGTTGATTTCGACCGGAAACTGCTCCAGGTGCTGCAGTGCCCAGTCACACTTGGGATCCAGCAGGATATTGAAATTCTGATGCTTCTCATTGAGCAGTTCTTCCACGCGGAAATGGTAGAAACGAAGAAGCCAGTCTGCCTGATAAAGCCTGTGCTCACGCAAAAGAGGAGAAGCTGTGTGTACGGATGGCAACGCCTTATCCTCATTAACCCCCACGTAGGCTGAATAAAATACTCGCTTCATGCCAAACTTATCATATAGTCCCTCCGCTACTGACATGATCTGATAATCACTCTCCGGTGTTGCACCAATAATCATCTGTGTCGATTGTCCTGCCGGCACAAACGAAGGAGCATTTTTATAGAGTGCCAGCTCCTGCTTTCCCTGGACAATGCCATTCTGAATCTGTCTCATCGGTGTGAGAATTGTCTTTCTATGTTTGTTGGGCGCAAGTTTCTCAAGCCCCTCTGCCGTAGGAAGCTCCAGATTGACACTCATCCTGTCTGTCAGATAGCCAATCTGCTGTATGAGCATCGGATCCGTCCCCGGTATCCCCTTCACATGTACATAACCGCGAAAACGATATACATTTCTAAGCTTGTAAAGGGTCTGATAAATCAGCTCCATTGTATATGTTGGATTATTGATAATACCAGAACTCAAAAACAGTCCTTCAATATAATTTCTCTTATAGAAATTCATCGTCAGCTCGCAAATCTCATCCGGTGTGAAGGTTGCCCTCGGCACATCATTGCTTCTGCGGTTTACGCAATACTTACAGTCATAGGCGCACTCATTTGACATCAGTATCTTTAACAACGAGATGCATCTGCCATCTGCCGAAAAGCTATGGCAGATTCCAGCAGCTATGCAGTTTCCCATATCTTTGCCATTTCCCTTCCTGTCAACTCCGGAACTGGTGCAGGCCACATCATATTTGGCAGCGTCTGTCAAAATCGCAAGCTTATCCATAATCGTCTGCGTATTAGCTGTATGCAGTTCTATATTCTCTTTTTTATTCATGACCTTACTGCAGGTCGTACTCTCAACGATATGATTCATACTCATAGTCCCTTTTGTTTGTTCAGCGAAAAAACGGATGCCAGCTCATCCAATTTTTACGCTGCTGCAATTTCCTATAAAAAGATAGAAGCGAACAAATTTTCCAAATCTTTGTTCGTTTCTATCTTATCACACATTTGTTCGAATTGCAAATATTTTTTTCAGCGTAAAAAGACCTCAAAGCACAAAACTTTGAGGTCTTTAAGCTGCTGTTTATGAATAATTGAATATTGTAAAAAATTATCTCTTTGAGAACTGAGGTGCACGACGAGCTGCCTTTAAACCGTACTTCTTTCTCTCCTTCATACGAGGATCACGAGTTAAGAAGCCTTCTTTCTTAAGTACTGGTCTGTAGTCTGCATCTGCCTGTAATAAAGCTCTTGAGATACCATGTCTGATTGCTCCAGCCTGTCCTGTATAGCCACCACCACGTACATTTACAAGTACATCGAACTTGTCAACTGTATCTGTAGCTGCTAAAGGCTG